>JAVJPD010000367.1:0-21986 GCA_040216475.1 Rhodospirillales bacterium | reverse complement strand
TGCCTTTCAACGCGCCGCCGCCGAGGCCGGTGCCGCATCCCAAATCGAGTGCGCGGTCGAACGTTGCCGGCGCGGCCTTACCGTTGTGCAAGGCTTCGAGGGTTTTGCGCATCAGGTTGGGAACATCGTAGCCGAGGTCTTGGATCAGGGTTTGCTCGAAACGCGGCGCGAAATCGTCGAACAGATCGCGGACATAATCCGGCGGCGGTGCGTCGGTGGTTTTGCCTTGCAGGGCCGCCGTGAAATGCAGTGCGGTCGGGTTGTGCGGGTCGATTTCAAGAACTTTCCGATAAATCGCGGCGGCTTCGTCATGCCGTCCTTGTCGTTGCAGGACGTCGCCGAGGCTATCGTAAAGCCCGGCGTCGCCGCTTTGGGAGTCGAGGGCTTGGCGATACGTCCGTTCCGCGTTTTCGAGATCGCCGCGGGAAAGATACGTATCGCCGAGGCCGCGCCGGGCGGCCGGAAAATCCGGGTGCAATCTCAACGCATGACGAAACGCCTCGATGGCTTCCGGGTACCGCTTGAGCTCCTTGAGCGTCGCGCCGAGGCTGGCATGCGCCTCGGCGTAATCGGGCCGGCACGCGACGGCGTTGCGATAAGCCGCTGCCGCGCCGTCGAGATCGCCGGTCATCAAAAGCGCGGTGCCGAGATTGTTATGGACCGCCGCGCGGTTGGGGTCGAGATCGAGGGCGTGCTTGAACATTTCGGCGGCGGCGGCGTGTTGGCGTTGTCCGCTCAGAAGGACGCCGAAATTGATATAGGCGTCGAGGCATGCGGGATCGGCTTGAATGGCCGCGCGGTACGCCGCTGCGGCGTCTTCCGGGCGGTGCAGGTCGCGCAGCGTGTCGCCGAGATTGAAATGAGCGTCCGCGCCGTTCGGATCGAGCGTCGCCGCTCGGCGGAACGCCTCGGCGGCTTGATCGAACCGACCGGTTTCCCGGTAGGCGGCGCCGAGATTGTTCGCGACGTCGGCGCGCGAAGGAAGAGCGCCGGCCGCCGCTGCCAGCCATTCGACGGCCTGTTCGCCGTCGCCGCTTTGCAGCGCGGCAATTCCGCCGAAATAGCGGGCGTCGGTATTTCCGGGTTCGGCGGCGAGGCAGGTCCGGTAAATCGTCAGGGCTTCGGCGGCATGACCGGCCCGGAGCAGCGCTTCCGCTTGCGATAGGGCTGAGGCAAGGGGGGCTTCAGATCGGGCCCGCGGCATGGATGCGTTTCTCTTAAGTGACGTTGTGGGCGGCGACGGGTTCGGTTTTCGCGGCGCCGTCCCGGCGATCGTTCGAAGGCCGCTCCGCGCGGCGCGCCCTCGGCGGGAGACGGGACACCGCCTCGTCGAAGAGACGTTCGCCGGCGAGCCAGCGGACGGTCGCGCCGGGCGTCGTCAGCGCGATCCGCAAGGCGGGCACGAGTTCGAGGATATCGTTTTGCAGATCGCTCAGCGCCAGGCCGCGTTGAATGCCGCCGCGGGCGAATTTCGCGATCTCGTACTGATGGCCGTACATCGGCACGCTCGAATCGTCGTGCGGGTGTTCCAGGTTGTGACGGCACCGTTCCTCGCTGTAGGAGTTCATCGCCCGGCATACCAGGGGGCGAATGCCGTAGACGCTGCACTTGTCGGCTTCGAGCAGGGGGCAGGGAAACTTGGCGACGCCCCAATCCTCGATCGGATGATCGCTCTTCCTCTTTTCGGCGGCCCGGAGACGGATCAGAAGCGCTTTGATTTGATCGTCCGTATAGGCCGTCCGGATATGATCGGCGATGCGCAGGATCTCGAACGGCGTCACGCCGACGTCGTATTGATGGCAGCAATGCGAGCATCCCTTGTCGCAGGCGAGAGGCTGCAGGGGCGGGTCGGTCGCGCGCACGCTGTCGGTCACATTGGAAGTGCAGTCGATGACGCCGTCGAACAACGCGGCGAGGTCGGTTTGCGGGCCGTTATCCCGAATGGCGCCGGAAATGATGTCGCGAAGGCCGTCTTTGATCGGAGCTTCGTAAATGCTCATCGCGGGAACCCTCTCGGCGGCCTTTTGATATCCGTTTTCCGTTGCCGGCCCATCATAGATCGGATCATGATTTATCGGAAGCGCCGATGGGTTCACATGATTGTCGGATCGCTGGCTGCCAACCCTTTAGCATGGGCCAAAAGTGCCAACCATTCGGCGTGGGCCAAAAGTGCGATTCCGACAAACCATGACCGGCTCTAGGGGAGGTTTCCCGCAAATGTTGACTCGGCTGCGACTCGGCCAAACCCGCCGCCTATCGGCGGCGAGCGGTCAGCGCAGGAAGTCGGACAGGTTGAGAGCCCTGATTCGAGCGAGCGTTTGAAACGAGGCTTCGAGCAAGCGCTGTTGGTCCAACAGCTTCGTAACGGCTTCCGTCTGGTCGATGTTTTCCGCCTTGATGATCCGGGCATCGAGGAAGGAGATCAGTTCCTTCTGCCGTGCGATGGTATCGACCATCAACACCCGGTCGAACGCGAGGTTCTGGAGGATATCCTCCATATTGCCCGCCTGTTCGGTTCCGAACGGCGCCGTGCCTTGGGTCGGCGGCGGATCGAGCGCGGAGTTGGTGATAAAGAGGGCTTCGGTCACGCGGGTCGTGTTCTGATCGAGTCCGCCGGCCGTTCCGAAAACGCCCTGGGCGATATGGCTCATGGCGCGAATGGCCTTTTCGAACGCCGGATCGATACCGTTGACGCTGATGGTGAAGTCGCGGGTCGCTTCCGAACGGTGCGTCTTCGTCAGATTATCGCCGCTGTAATAAGAGGTGTCCGATACCATCGTTGCGCCCGCGGTGGGCGCCTCGGCGGCGACGGTTTCGCCGGCGGCGACGGTGATGGTGGTGCCGTCGTTGGCGGCGACCGTGAAGGTGGCGTTGTTGGAGGCGGTGCCCGCGAGCGTGATCTGGGTGCCGACCGGAATATTGGCGAACGCGCCCGCGTTGCCGGCCGTGATGGTGCCGCCGGCGCCGGCGACGAAGGTCAGCGTCGTGTAGCCCGCGCCCGTCGGATTGGTCGGGAAGCCGGTCGCGGCCGTCAGCTTCTGGAAGACATGCGTGTCGCGCGTCGTCGGGTAGGTGATCGTGTTGCCGTCGTACTTGGCTTGGAACGCGGCCAGGGTCGTCAGGTCGAGATCGACCGGCTTGCGATCCGTGCGGCCGCCACCGAAGACAAATTCGCCGAAGACGTCCGCGTTCAGGAACGACTCGATGTCCACCAGGGCCCGGAAGGCGGCCTCCTGGACGTTCTCGACGCGGCCTTGATCGTCGAGGCTGCCGGCCTCGTATTCGAACAGCGCCTCGCGGAAGGTCCG
This sequence comes from Rhodospirillales bacterium, assembly GCA_040216475.1. Taxonomy (GTDB): domain Bacteria; phylum Pseudomonadota; class Alphaproteobacteria; order Rhodospirillales; family CALINB01; genus CALINB01. Next base: position 18,678 of record JAVJPD010000367.1, on the reverse strand, counting down.
GATGGTCGCTTCGATGCCTTCCAGGTTGGCTTCGGTGGCGCTGAGCTTGGCGTCGGAAAGGTCATTCGTCTGCACGAAGCGCTCCAGCAGCGACTTGCTCGTTTCGAGATCGACCAAGCGCTCGGAGTCCCGCGAGACTCCCAAGTATGTTTGCGACTTTTGCTCGGTGGCGACCTGAACCTGCGTGTCCTGGAGCCGGCGCTGCGTCTGCAGCATCAGGCGGACAAGTTCGTTATTGGCGGCAAGGCTGGAAATTCTGGCCATGACTACATTCCACTACCGGATCGCATCGTTCAGTTCTTGAATCATGTTCTGGATGACGGAAATCACCCGGGCCGCGGCGTTGAAGGCCTGCTCGAACAGGATCAGGTTCGACATTTCCTCGTCGATGTTCACGCCCCGGATGTTGTCGGACTTGAGTTGCAAGGTATCGGTCAGGGATTGCTGGAACCCGAGGCCGATTTCGTTCGCGCTGGCCTTGCTGGTGTTGTCGACCAGGATGCTTGTCGCGAAATCGGTAAAAGTCGTGTTGTTGCCGGTGATGCCGCCGGCGGTATCGAAGGCATTGGTCGAGGTGAAGGCGCTCGTCAGTTGCTGAACGACGGTATCGTCGTTCGGACTCATGAAATATTCGCCGCCGGTGCCGAGGTTGGCGTCCCACTTCGGCGATCCCGTGGAGACGATGCCCGGGGTCGCCAGGATATCTTCGCGGACGTGGATGAATTGCGACGTGTTCACGTCGCCGACATGCATGCCGAGATCCGTCAGCAGGGTATCCGGCACGCCGGTGTTCTGGGTGACGACGAGGTCGATGCCCTGATCGTGGGTGATGCGCAGCCGGAAGCCGGAACCGTCGGGAATGACGCCGGCACTGACGCCGGTCACGTTGTTGTTAATCAGCGTCGCGATGTCGTTCAGGGAGCTGCCGGCCGGAATCGCCAGCGTGGTGCCGCCGTTGACGGTGATCGCGCCGTTGCGGTCGTTGAATCGCAGGGTGGCGGCGGTCGAGGTGAAGGAACCGCCGAGCACGTTCGATTCGTGCACCGCGTCGGTCAGGCCGTCGACGAAGAAATCATTGAGGCCCAGGAAGTTTGAGAAGCCGTTGACGACTTCGTCGGTGCCGACCACGCCGCCCGAGTCGAAATTGATCACGGCGTCCTTGAACGAGCTGCCGTTGGCGGCGGCGGATTCGTCGCGGATCGCGAATTTGAGCGCGGTGTTGGCGAGGGTGATATTGAACGTGCCGTCCGATCCCACCGCCGCGGTCGAGGTGCCGAGGCTGTCGTTGGCCTGAAGGAACGTCTGGATGGCCGTCGCCACGGCATCGATCGTGAACGGGCCGGCGCCGCCCAGGGCGGTACGCAGGCTCAAGCTCGCGGTCTGATCGCCGTTGTTGTCCAAGAGAACGATCTTGGTGTCGTCGGTGCCGCCCCAGGTGATCGTCTGGGTCGAGGAATCGACGAATTTGCGCGTGCCGCTTGCCGACTGCAAGCCCGGGTACGACGCGCCGCGATTGTGAATTTGGTTGAACACGTCCCTGACTTCCGCCGCCAATTCGTCGAGTTGACTTTGCATGTCGGTCAGGATGTTGTCGCGCAATTCGACAAGACCCTTCAGCATGCCGTCGCGGATTTCATTGGTGATGTCGTTGCCGGGCACCTGGGCGCCGACGAAAATACCGTTGAGGTCGCCCTCGGCCTTGGTGGTCGTCGCGGCGAGGTTGCCGGCGCCGAGGTGGCTGACCGTGCGCGGAACGTTGTCCACCAGCGTTCGGCCCGAGGCCGTGAAGACGACGAGTTCGCCGTTGGGGCGCTGGAAGGACGTGATATCGATCAGCTCGGACAGGCGGTCGAGATCGCGATCCCGTTGATCGCGCAGATCGGACGAATCGGTCGCGAGATTTTCCGCGCCCGAGATTTTGGCGTTTAGATTCTGAATGTTGACCACGATCTCGTTGATCTCATTGACGGCCAGTTCGATGTCATTGTCGGCTTGACGCCGCAACTCCTGGATCGTTTCGCTCATCTGGCGGAACTTGACGGTCAGGTCCTCGGCCCGGCGCACGAGTTCGTTCTGTTCGATGGTGCCCGACGGCGTTTCGGCCAGGGATTCGATCGAATTTACGAACTCGCTCATGATGTGGGAGATCGACGTGTTCGAGCCGGGCGAGCCGAACATTTCCTGGGTGCGCGCGAAGAATTCGTCCTTGATGGCGAGGGCTTCGAGCGTACTCTTCTCGATGCGTAGCGTGCGCAGAAGGTCTTCGTTGACTTGCCGCGTCACGCCTTCGACGAGGACGCCGGTGCCGACGCCGCCGGTGACCCGGCCGATCAGCTGCGGGTCCTTGCGCGAATATCCCGGCGTATTGACGTTGGCGATGTTGTTCGCAATGAGGTTGAGCACCTGCTGGTTCGCCAGCAGACCGGACTGAGCCGTCCGAAGCGCCGTTGTGATGTCACCGATCCCCGCCATGGTGGCAGACGTCCTTTTTGTTGGTTAGAGAGAGTGGTCGACCGAGAGCGACGGCGACGGCGCCGGCTTACGCATGCGTTTGGCGCCGAACGTGCCGTCAGCCGAATACGTCGTGACGTTCTTGCGGGTTTTGCTCAAGGCATCCGCGACCAAGCCCATGACCCGCTGGTTGGCGACGATGGCGGCGCGCAGGAGAATCGCGTTTTCCTCGATGAGTTCCTTGGCCCTGGCGCCGATGTTGCCGAGGCGCTCGCGGAGCGAGGGCTCGATATCCCTCAATTTGCTCGAGTAGGTCATCACGGCCTTGACGTGATCCTCGTACACCTCGCTCAGGCTGTTTTTTTCGTTCAGCAACGCCGTGGCTCGATGCGTGTCGTGGTTGCGCAGGGCGTCGTTTTCGTGCGCCAACAAATCGGTCAGCCGGGAGGTGATGTCGATCAGGTCGTTGATTTGTCTCGTGATATCCATATTATTTGACCTCCTGCATTTTCATCATTTCTTTAACGATCGAATCGGCAATGCCGATGCCGCCGCTGCGGGCGATGGCCTTGCCGTATTCGTCGACCTGCATATCGCGCCAGATCTTTTCGCTCGAGCCGCCGCCGAACGGCGAGGACGCTTCGGTGTTCTCGAACATCGGCTTCAGCATTTGCGCGATGAACACCGATTCGAAGTCCTGCGCGACCTTGCGGGCCTGTACCAGATTCATGGTGCCGGGCCGGCCGGCCTTGGGCAGCGGCTTGGATTGCGAAAGCGCATCGAAGGCTTGCAGGGCGACGAGGCTCTCGGACATTACATCACCTCGATTTCGGCCTGCAGCGCACCGGCGACCTTGACCGCCTGCAGAATCGAGATCAGATCGCGCGGGCCGATGCCGAGGGCATTCAAGCCATTCACGAGCTGCTGCAGGGAGACTCCCGAGTCGACGATGGTCAGGCGCTTTTGGCCCTGTTCGTCGACCTGGATGTCGGTGCGGTCGACCGTCGTGGTGGTGCCGACTTGAGCGAACGGACCGGGCTGGGAAACTTGGGGCGTTTCGGTAATCCGGATGGTGAGATTACCTTGGGCGATGGCCACACGACTGATGCGTACGTTTTCGCCCATCACGATTGTCCCGGTCTGTTCGTCAATGACGACGCGTGCGTGTTGATCGGGCTCGACACGCAGTTGTTCGATATCGGTGAGAAGGTTGACGACGTTCTTGCTGTAGTTTTTCGGAATTTGCAGGGTGATCGTCGTTGTGTCGTTGGCTTTCGCGGCCGGCGTGCCGAGGAACGCGTTAATGGCCTGGGAAACGCGCCGCGCGGTCGTAAAGTCCGGATTGCGCAGCGTCAGCTTGACGGATTTCAGCGAGGACAATTCGTAGCTGACCTCGCGCTCGACGATCGCGCCGTTGGCGATGCGGCCGCTAGTCGGCACGCCCTTGGTCACCGTTTGGGCGGCGCCGGTTGCGGAAAAGCCGCCGACCGCGAGCTGGCCTTGCGAGACGGCATAGACTTCGCCGTCGGCGCCGAGCATCGGGGTTACCAGCAACGTACCGCCGAGCAGGCTTTTGGCGTCGCCCAGCGCGCTGACGGTCACGTCGATGCGGCTGCCTTGGCGGGAAAACGGGGGAAGCGTCGCGGTAACCATGACGGCGGCGACGTTCTTGGATTCGAGGCCCGAGTCCGTCGGTTTCACGCCGAGGCGGTTCAACATGGACTGCAGGCTGAGTTTGGTGAAGCCGCCGGTCTTGAAGGTGTCGCCGGTGCCGTTCAGGCCGACGACGAGACCGTAACCGACGAGCATGTTTTCGCGGACGCCTTCGAACGACGTGATGTCCTTGATGCGCGAGCTGGCCTTGCCGGTCTCGGCGGCGATCACGATCAACGTCATGCTGATCAACAGAACGTAGACGGCCTGCTTGAAAAACTTCTTGGCCAGGATCGCCGTATCGTTGGTCTTGGTGGCGTTCATGGGGCTCGGTTCCATTCTTTCCAAATCGTAACGGTCTTGACGGGCCCGCAAGGGCACCGGAAACCTTGCGAAAACCGTGCCAACCGATCCACGGAGGTGGCCGGAAGAAAAATCATTATAAAACAATGGGTTACCGGATAAGCCGTGATCCTGTCCGGGCGCTTCAAGGCGCCGGTTCTGCCGGGGCGGCAGTTCTTGCCGGGTCGGGCGGTCGGACAGAGATCGGACGGGGCCGGTCAAGATCGCGGCCCGCCTTGCGGACAAGGCGGGCCGGGCCGGCTTGGGAGAGGAGGGAGTCATGTCGGCCTATCTCTTGAGGTCGCGTGCCGTGGTCAGCATTTCGTCGATGGTGGTGAAGACCTTCGACGCGGAGTTGTAGGCGGTTTGGACCTTAATCATGTTCGTGAATTCGGTGGCGATATCGACGTTGGAAAGCTCGTGCGTATTCGGCGACAGGGAGGCAAAGCCGCCGCTGCCCGGGAACGTAAAGCTCACGTCGCCCGAAAGTTCGGAGCGCACGAAGGTATTGCCGTTCAGACGGCCGAGCCCGTCGGCGTTGACGAACTGCGCCAACGGGAGCCGGTACAGCGTGCGCGACGTGCCGTCGTCGAACAAGCCGACGACCTCGCCGTCGCTGTTGAATCCGAAGGATTGCATCAGGGCCCGGGCGTAGCCGTCGCGGGCGAAATCCTGGACGAGAAAAGTGCCGGCGAACTGGGTAACGTCGGTGAGATCGAGCGACATGGCGCCGGTCGCTCCGCCCTGGAAGGTAAACGTGAGATTGAGGGGCGAGGTCGAGGTCAATAGTCCGGCGCCGTTGAACGTCAGCGAGTTGACGTTGCCGACGACTTCGGCCACCACGTTTGCCGTGGTCGTTGCGACGGCTGCGGTATTGTCCCCGTTGCTGCCCGTGGTGGTGGTCACGGTGATGGCCGTGCTGTCGTTGACGCCGCCGAGGATGTCGGTGGCCGCGGCCGTGGCGGTGAACGGCGTGCCGGGGGTGTCGGCCGTGATCGTGATGTCGCCGGCGCCGCCGCCCGGCGCCGCCGTGACCAGGGGACCGAGCGTGGGATCGGCATTGATCGCGGCGATCAGGTTGGCGCGCGCCGACGCGAGGGTATCGGCGCCCGTGACGGTATAGGTCACGGTCGTGCCGTTGACCGTCACGCTGTAGGTGTCGCCGGCCTCGAGCGCGCCGAAGGTGCCGCCGATGGTGACCGTATCGACCTGCGCCACGTTGGGGTCGATGGCGCTGACGGTGGTGGTGAACGGCGTGCCGGCGGCGTTGGCGGTGATGGTGAACTCGCCGGCGTTCGCGGTCGCCGCCAAGGTGTAGGAATTGGCGATCGTCGAGTTGTTGTTGAGCGCCCCGATCACGTTGTTGCGGATGGTGTCGATATCGGGCTCGAGACCGGTGACGGTGTAGATGATGTTCTGGCCGCCGACGGTGATCGAATACTGATCGCCCGCCTCGACGGTGCCGCCGAGGGTGACGGTATCGACCTGCGCCGTGGGCGTTTGCTGGGTAAAGGTGCGCAGTTCCCAGGAGTTTTCGTCGATCTTGTCGAGATTCAACCGGATGTTCTGGAGATTGCCGAGGGAATCGATCATCTGGAAACTGAAGACGTTTTCCGTCGTGGTGGCGTCCGCCGATTGCAGAGTCGTTTGCGTCATGCCGTTATCGGCAAGGATGCCGCCGTTCACCGCACTGCCCGAAGCCGTGAAATTACTCAGAATCTGCGCACCGGTCAGGCGGATGACGCCGGTGCCGCCGGCGGATGCCGTGACCGCCGCGCTGGTCGTTGCGTTGGCATTGATGCTGTTGATCAAGGCGTCCCGGACCGTATTCGCGGTATCGCCGCCGACGACGGTATGGGAAACCGTCGTGCCGTTGACGGTAACGCTGTAGACGTCGCCCGCCTCGATCGCGCCGAGCAGTTCGAGGGCGTCGACCTGCGGATCGGTGGTCTCGGCGTTGGCGGGCAGGTTCATCGTGAGGGAACCGGTGGATGTGGCCTGAAACAGATCGGAAAAGGCGAAGGCGTCCAGGCGCATGGTTTGCGGTGTCGCGTTGATGTCGAAGGTGCCGTCGGGCTGTACCGGGATGCCCAGGACGTAGTAACCGTTCTTGTCGGTGAGAAAACCGGAATCTACTTGGATGGTGCTGCCGTCGTCCGCGGTCACCGGGACTTTCGGGCCGGTCAATAGTTGGAAAGCGGCGTCGCGGGTTTAGATATCCTTGCCCGATCCGTCGATCTGGGTGTTGAGCGCGAAAAAGCCCTTGCCGTTGATAGCGACGTCGAGGGCGCTCAGGCTGGAGACGAAGAAACCCTGTTGGGAAATCCGGTTGAAATCCTTGGTGGTCACACCGCCGAAATCGTTGGAATTGGTGGTTTCCGTCACGTCGATGCCGGCACCGCCGCCGCGTACCAAGGGCGCGCTCACCAACGACGCGAAATGCGTTTCCGTCCGTTTGAAGCCCCCGGTACTGACGTTCGCGATGTTCTTGCCGATGACGTTAAGCGCATGGGATTGGCTTATCATCGCCGAAACGCTAGGGGCGAATGCACCGAATAACGGCATGGTCTTCCTCCACGGGCGGCCCGATTCACGGAGTTCGGGAGCCGCTCGTCCGGAAAGGGAAAAGCAAAAAGGATGCCAGAACCGGCCCTGAACTATCTATTTGATTTCAAACGCTTTTTATTTGAGTTGCCGGCGCGGCGGTCCGGTACGGCCGCCGTCGTAGCCCCGTCCGAGCATTTTTTGCCGGGTGCTTCCGGGCGGATGCCGGGGTATCTGGGAATTATTCCGCGCTAAACACGAAGGCATGCGCCGTATCGACGGCGATTTCGACTTCGCTGCCGCGTTCGGGCACGAACACACCGTGTACCCGTGCCAGCAGGTGAATTTCCCGGCTTTGCGGCGTGCCGATACCGCCGAGATGGACGTGACTCGAGCGCCCCAGCAGATTGACGTCGAGAACCCGCATGACGGTACCGGAAGCCGCCGCGGCGGAATCGGGCGTGGCGGAATCGGACATATCGCGGCATTTGCGGACGGCGATGCCCTCGGGGCGGATAAAAATCTGAACTCGGGTGCCGTCGGTAAGATGGCCGGCGTCGAACCGGCCGAGCGGCGTGTCGACGTGATTCTGCGCGACGACACCGTTCAAGCGGTTCACCGGGCCGAACAACGCGGCGACATAGGCGTTCGCGGGCCGGCAATAGGTCTGTTCGGGCGTGCCCGATTGCACGATCCGCCCCTGTTCCATCACCAGGATGCGGTCGGCCATGTACATGGCCTCTTCCGGGTCGTGCGTCACCATCAGGGACGCGATGTTCAGATCCCGTAGAAGCTTTAACGTGTCTTCGCGGATTTGCGCGCGCAGCGTGACGTCGAGATCGGAGAACGGCTCGTCGAGCAGGAGGACCCGGGGCCGCGGCGCGATCGCACGCAACAGGGCGACCCGTTGTTGTTGGCCGCCCGAGAGGATGTGGGGGTAACTGTCCTTGTACGCCATCAGGCCGATCCGCTCGAGCAGATCGTCGACCCACCGCCGGTGTTCCGGCGTCGGCCGGTCGAGGCCGAACGTCACGTTCTCCAAAATCGTGAGATGGGGGAAGAGGGCGTAGTCCTGGAACATCATGCCGATGCCGCGCTTCTCGGGCGGGGTTTGAATACCGGCGTCGGCATCCGCGACCGTGTGATCGCCGATGACGATCCGGCCCCGTTGCAGGATTTCAAGGCCGGCGGCCAGCCGCAGGAGCGTGGTTTTGCCGCATCCCGACGGACCCAACAGGCAGGTCAGCGCGCCGGGCTCGACGCCGCAGGAAACGTCGCGCACGACGTCGGGGCCGTTTTCATAGGCGTGGCTCACATGTTCGAACAGTAATCGGGTTCCGTCGTTCACGCCGAAGCCTCCGCGAGCGCTTGAGGTTTTTGGGTATACGGGATTTGGGATTGTTCGGAACCGGGACGCGCTTTCGCGATCGTGCGGCTGAGAATGATGACCGGCAGAATTCCGGCGGCGACGATGCTGACGGCGCCGAGCGCGGATTCCTCAAGCAGGCCGTCGGTCGCGTATTGATGTACGTAGGTCGCCAGGGTTTCGTAATTGAACGGGCGCAGCAGGATCGTCATCGGCAGTTCTTTCATGCAATCGACGAAGACGAGAATCGCGGCCGTCAGGATGCTGGCCTTGATCATCGGGAAATGAACCCGGCGCAGGGTCGCGCCGGGACTTTTCCCGAGGGTTCGGGCGGCACCGTCCATGTTCGCGGTGATCTTGGCGAGGCCGGCTTCCATGGTTCCCAGCGACAACGCGAGAAACCGGACCAGATAACCGAACACGATGGCGACGATGGTGCCGCTCATCAGCAGGCCCGTGGAGAGGCCGAACGATCGTTTCAGGAAATCGTCCAGCGCATGATCGATCGCCGCCAGCGCGATCACGGTGCCGATCGCCAGGATCGCACCCGGTACGGCGTAGCCGATGCCGGCGACGCGCGTGGCGATCCTGATGGAACGGCGGGGCCTCAGGCGGACGCTGTAGGCCATGAAGAGGCCGATCAGGACGGCGCCGGCCGCGCACAGAGTCGATAGGGTCAGACTGTGCCAGGCGAATTGCAGGAAATTGCCCGAGAGCGCGCGTTCGTAATAATCGAGCGCGTAATTCACCAGGACGCCGACCGGCAGGAGAAAGCCGAAAGCCACCGGCATGAGGCAGGCGAGGAAGGCAAGCATGCCGCGGCCGCCGCGCAGCCGGTACCCGGGCAGCTCGCGGTATTTGGTGCTGGTATGGTGATAACGCTGGCCCTGGCGCGCCCAACGTTCGGCGCCGATCAGCATCAACACGAAGACCATCAGAATGACCGCCAATTGCGCGGCGCCGGCGCGGTTGTTCATGTTGAACCAGACGTCGTAGATGCCGGCGGTGAACGTCGAGACGGCGAAAAAATCGACGGTGCCGAAATCGTTCAGGGTTTCCATGAGCGCGAGGGTCAGGCCGATGACGATGGCCGGGCGTGCGAGCGGCAGGGCGACGGTGAAGAAGGATCGCCACGGTCCGCGCCCGAGTGTCCGGCTCACCTCGAGGCAGCAGACCGATTGCTCCAGGAACGCGGCACGCGACAGCAGGTAAACGTACGGATACAAAACCAGCGTCATCATCGAAACCGCGCCGCCGAGCGTGCGGATGGACGGGAACCAATAATCCTGGGCGTTTTTCCAGCCGAACAGATCGCGCAACGCACTTTGCACGGGACCGGCGTATTCGAGCACGTCGGTATAGACATATGCGATGACGTAGGCCGGCACGGCGAGCGGCAGCAGCAGGGCCCATTGAAATATCCGGCGGCCGGGAAACCGGCACATGGTCGTCAACCAGGCCGTGCCGACGCCGATCACGAAAACGCCGGTGCCGACGCCGATCATCAGTCCCAGCGTGGTCAGAATGTAATCGGGCAGGACCGTGGTGGCGAGATGGTGCCAGATGTCGTCGCTCGGCGACAACGCGATGCCGAAAACGGTGAGCAGCGGCAATGCGATCAGGGCCGCGATCAGAACGGTTCCGGTGTGCCAAGGGCTGAAAGAAGACCGCCTTGGTGATAAGGCCAAGGCGGTTTCTTTGTTTATCGGTTGTTTTTCACTCATTGTCCCGTTCATCCTCTATAACGCTGCACGGGTGAGGACAAGAGAAACAAGCGAAAGGAGGGTGCGACAGGCCACTAGGGGGAGGCCCGCCGCACAGTCAACGGCAGGGTCGCAGGCGATCAGCTACCGCTGAATTGGTTAAAACGCACTTCATCCACCAGTTTCGAGGCGGCAGCCCGGTTTTTTCCGACCTCGTTCAGATTGAGGGTATCCGCTTTGAAGTCCCCCCAGGACTTGACCAGCGGATTGACGTGAACGCCGGGTTTGACCGGATATTCGTAGTTTTGATCGGCATAGAGTTTTTGGGCGAAGTCGCCGCTCAGGAACTCGATCAGCTTGACGGCGTTTGCCTTGTTCTGCGCGCCCTTGACGACGGCGGCGCCGCTGATGTTGACATGGGTGCCGTACTTGCCCTGATCGGGGAAGACGATGCGAACGGCTTCGGCCCATTTCTTTTGCTCGGGCTTCTTATCGTTCGTCGCCATCTTGGCGTAGTAATAAGTGTTGGCGAGGGCGACGTCGCAGACGCCCTGGAAGATGGCTTTCGCTTGGGCCCGGTCGTTGCCTTGCGGCTTGCGGGCCAGGTTGTTCTTCAGGCCGTTGAGCCACGCCTTCGCGCCATCCTTGCCTTTATGGGCTATGACGGAAGCGAACAGCGAAATGTTGTAAACGTGCTTGCCCGAACGGATACAGATTTTGCCTTTCAGCCTCGGATCGGCAAGATCGTCGTAGCTTTTGACGGTGCCCGGCTTCACGCGGTCCTTGCTGACGAACAATACGCGGGCCCGTGTCGTGAGGCCGTACCACAGACCGTCCGGATGGCGCAGATTGGCGGGAATGTTCTTGTCGAGGATCGAGGACGTCACCGGCTGCAGCACGCCCGCATCGACCATATCCTGCAACCGTCCGATGTCGACCGTGAGAACGGCGTCGGCCGGTCCGGCGGCACCTTCCGCCTTGATCCGTTCCAGCATGCCCTTTTGCGCATACACGACGTTCACTTTGATGCCGGTTTGCTCGGTGAACTTGTCGAGGATCGGCTTGATCAGGAACGGTTGACGGTACGAGTAAAGGTTCACTTCGCCTTTATCCTTCGCGGCTGCCGGCTGACTCGTCATCAAGGGAACGGTGGCCGTCACGGCCAACGCGGCGGCTGCGACAATGGGAAAGCATCGTTTCAGCATCGTTTTCGGTAACTCCTCGAGGTTTTCGTCTATCGGTGGATGTATTATTGCGAATAATTCTTAATTGAAGGCCTGCACTATATCCCGCAAAATATAATAATGCAAATCATTTGCATATTAGGCCGCTCACGTATTTCTGAGGCCGGGTGGCCCCGGTTTCGTCGTCTCGGGGATGGGCACCATAGTGTTTTCTCCTGCCGGCGGCTTGATTTCGGTCAGGCCGGCGATGGTTCGGTCGGCGGGGCGGGCGGTATGCGATGGTCGTCGACGACGGCGTCATCGAGAAAATGTTCATCGAGGATTTCAACGAGCCCGGCGACCCGTTCAGGGTCATGATCGGCCGGTGATTCAAAGAAGGGGGGATCGGGCCGACCCGAAGAGCCGCAGCCGAACGCCGCGGCTCCTTAATTTCTTTGATGCCGGATGGGACCGGCAATAACGGTTCCTTGCCGGCCGCAAATAGGTTAGGTGTCTGGTGGAAAGCCCGCGGGAGCGGCCCGACGAAGCGCCTCCGGGGGGTAGACGAAGCCGGGAAGGGCGGGTTGCCGCCGAATCCGGATGTTTAATGAATTTTAACGCGGTTTCGCGTTATGTTGGGGCCATGAAAGTCTCCAAAGTCGGTTCAGAGAAATCGGTTTCCCGTCCGGCGGGTAAGAAATCCGCCGCGTCTTCGGGCGCGGATTTTATCGGCGAGCTGAAGAAGGCCGCGCAGGCCCGCGAACCGGGTGAAGCCCAGGAAACCGCCGTTGCGCAGCCGATTGAATCGATCTTGTCGATTCAGGAGGTGCCCGATGCCGCCGACCAACGGTCCCGGAGGATGGCGAAACAATACGGCGAAGAGTTGCTCGAACAGCTGGAAAGAATTCGCGACGGCCTGTTGGCAGGGGTGATTCCGCTCAAACAACTGACGGATTTGGCGCAGACGATGCGCCAGAAACGCCGGAAAACCGACGATCCGCGTTTGACGGCCATCCTCGGGGAGATCGAACTGCGCGCCGAAGTCGAAATCGCCAAGCTCACACGTGGGAAATAAATCCTTTCCCTTCCATGATGTGTGGATTTCCGCCGTGGCTGATTGGGTTAAGGGCATGGCGGGCTTGCTGCAAATGGGCACTTGCTGGAGCGGAAAGGCGTCCTTATAGTCCGCGCCGAAAAAATAATCATAACGGTTGGCTCACGTTTGGTATGGCATTGCAGATGGCAAAGAAAACGGCTCGCAAAAAAACGGCGAAAAAGACTGCCAAGAAGGGGGTCAAGAAGGCTGTGAAAAAAACGAAGGCCAAAACGACGAAGGCCGCGAAACCGGTCAAGACAGCCAAGAAGGCAAAACCGGCTAAAAAGCAGGCCGCTGCGAAATCTGCCCCGAAAAAAGCCAGGAAATCCGCCAAGAGCGGCGTGACCTTGCCGCCGGATTACGCCCCTTCCGAGCATGAGGAGTTCATGAACCCGATCATGCTCCAGTATTTCGAGCAAAAGCTGAAGAACTGGCGCACGGACCTGCTCAGCGCCTCGAACGTGACCTTGCTGCAGCTCCAGGAAGGCAACGAATTCGAGCCGGATATCGCCGACCGGGCGACGACCGAGACCAACCGGGCGCTCGAGCTGCGCACGCGCGACCGTGCCCGCAAGCTGATCGCCAAGATCGATTCCGCCCTTGAGCGCATCATTAACGGCAGTTACGGATACTGCGAGGAAACCGGCGAGCCGATCAGCCTGAGCCGGTTGGAAGCCCGGCCGATCGCGACCCTGAGCCTCGAGGCGCAAGAGCGTCACGAACGCATGGAAAAAACCCACCGCGACGAATAACGCCGCCGTTTTCCGGTTTATCGCTTCAGGCAAAAAAGAAGGCCGGCGTGGACCGCCGGCCTCGAGTTAGGCTCGAAGTAACGCCGAGCCTAGAACGGGAACAGGATATCCCAGAGTTGCGTGCCCCAGCGCGGCGCCTGCAGGTCGCTGAGGGTGCCGCGGCCGCCGTAGGCGACGCGCATTTCGGCGATTTTGGTATGGGCGATGGTGTTGTCCGATTCGATGTCCTCGGGCCGGATCACGCCGGTAACCATCAATTCGCGCAATTCCTTATTGACCCGGATCTCCTGGCTGCCGAACACGACCAGGTTGCCGTTCGGCAAGATCTGGGTGATCGTCGCGGCGAAGGTCAATGTAATGCTTTCCGACCGGGCGATATCGCCGTCGCCGGTCGTTTCATGCTGATTCGAAAAGTTCAGCAAATTTCCCGGATCGACGCCGTTGGGGAAGACCTTGTTGAAGTTGGTTTCGAACCCGAGAATGTTGTTGACGGCGGTCGTTTCGGAATCGTCGCGTTCGCGTTCGGTTTTATTGGCCAAGGTCGCGCTGTCGGACAGATTGAGCTGAACCGTGATGATGTCGCCGACGGCCTTGGCGCGGATGTCCTTGAAGAACGCCTTGGCACCGATCCGCCACAGCGAATTGGGGTTCTCGTCCGCCCGATACGGCGCCGGCATCGGCATGGTGACCGGTTTGTAGTCGCGCCGCGCCATCGGGTTGACGACACTGCTGATCTGCGGGTCTTTGCCGACCTCGGACAGCCGGTTGAAGACATTGCACCCGGCGACGCTGATCACCAGTCCGCCGATAACGAGAGACCGGCACAATGCGCTTATGCACTCGTTCCTCATGATCGTTCTCCTGCCTTTCTCCATCTCGCTATTCATTTCATGGCCAGGTGGCCGTGCGGGTCGATCGAGACCCGGCCGGGCCCGATGACGACGGCTTCGACCTGCTTCTTGCTCCTGATGTTGGTGACCCGGATGATGTCGCCCTTGCTGCCGTCCTCGAGCGCCCGTCCGCGCGCGGTCAGGCTCATGAACTTGCCTTTCAGTTCCATGGTGACCAGGTTGCCTTTCGTAATGACGATGGGCTGGCGGATGTCGGCTTGGCGGATCGGTTCGCCGGCGACGAGGCCGCGTTTGGAGGACATGCCGATCAACGTCTCGGCCTTGGTGATGTAATCCGGCTGCATCCGGTCGGTTTGGATTTGCATCCAGGTGACGTCGTTCTTTTTGATCCTCTCATGGGCGCCGATCCGGCGGGCGAGAACGGGGACGGACGTCATGTTCCGAATCCAGCCGCTGACATGCTGCCTCACCTCGTTTTGCGTGCCGGCGGCGACCGACAGCAAGGCGGTGAACCGGCCCGCCCGTTTATCGATCGCGATGTCCTCGACCTTGAGCCGGGCCGACGGATCGTTCGGCGCGTGAAAGCGCAGCAGCCGGTTGCTCAGATCGAGGGCGGCGTTCCGGTCCATGCCTTGCTTTAAGAGTGCGGCGCGGACGCTGTCCTTGATCTCGTCGTGGGTGAACACGATGCTGTCGCGTTCCACGACGGTCTGCTGTTGCAGGCTGAAGGGCTTCCATTTCAGCTTGTAAATTGAGGCCGCCCGATAAAGCCAGTGTACGTCGAGAACCAACCGTTTGCCGGGCGCCGGCGCATATGCAATCGGCGTGGCCGCGTGTTCGCCGGCGTTGGAGAAGATGTCGCCGAGCCGGATCACGTTACCGTTGACGGTGATGTGTTCGCGGACGATGACCTGACCGGACGATGACTCCAGCGTGTCGTCGCGCGATTGCTTCTCGCGTCCGGCCTCGGCCGGTTCGATTGCCGCCGTCAACAACGCGGCGGCGAACAGGCCGGCGCCCAGTTTTTTCGCGATGTTCATCATGGCGTTACTCCATTACCGGAGGTTCGAGAGCGTACCGAGCATCTCGTCGGATGCCTGGATCACTTTCGAGTTCATTTCGTAGGCTCGTTGCGCGGAAATCAGGTTCGAGATTTCCTCGACGGCGTTGACGTTGGATGTCTCCAGGAAACCTTGCAGGATCGATCCGTAGCCTTCCGTGCCCGGGGTGGCTGTTTGCGGATTGCCGGAGGCCTGGGTTTCGATGAAGAGATTGCCGCCGATGGCCTCCAGGCCTGGTTCGTTCTGGAAGATGGCGATCTGCATTTGGCCCACGTTGCTCAAGTTGACCTGGTTTTCGAGCTTCACCAGGACTTCGCCGCTGCCGTTGACGGTGACGTCGATGGCATCGTTCGGAATGGTGATGTTGGGCTGCAGCAGGTAGCCGTCGTGGGTTACGATCTGGCCGTTGGAATTCAGCTGGAACGTGCCGTCCCGGGTGTAGGCGATTTCGCCGGTCGGCTTCAGGATCTGAAAGAAGCCCCGGCCCTGAATCGCCAAGTCCAGGGTGTTGTCGGTGGCGGTCAGGTTGCCTTGCTCGTGAATCCGGTAGACGGCGGCGAGCTTGACGCCGAGGCCGATCTGAACGCCCGACGGCACTTCGTTGCCGCCGTCCGACGAGGTCGAGCCGACCCGCCGCAGGTTTTGATACAGCAGATCGTGGAATTCGGGTCTGCGGCGCAGGAACGAGGTGGTGTTCATGTTGGCCAAGTTGTTGGCCACCACTTCCACGTTGCGCTGTTGGGCGAGCATGCCCGTCGCGGCGATATCGAGTGATCTCATTGGTCCCGTCCTTTCATTCGATTTTCATGTCGTGTCTGTTTTTTACAGATCATGAATTCTTTCAATGTCCGTCATGCCGTTACTGAGGCGATTGCATCATTTCATCGGTTGCACGCACGACGCGCGAGTTCATTTCGTAGGCCCGTTGCGCGGCGACGAGCTTGGCGATCTCCTGAATGGGATTGACGTTCGACGTCTCGAGATAGCCTTGCAGCACCGTGCCGCGGCCGCCGACGCCGGCGATGCCCGGTGTCGGCGGGCCGGAGGCGGTGGTTTCGAACAACAGGCCGTCGCCGCGGGCATTGAGCCCGCCCTGATTTTGGAAGGTGACGACCTGAATCTGGCCGACGGCTTGGAAATTCTGTTGGCCTTGAAGCTTGACCTGCACGGTGCCGGCGGGGCTGATCGAAACATCGAGGGCGTTCGCCGGAATGGCGATGCCCCCCGCGAGCAGGTTGCCGTCATGCGTGACGATTTGTCCGGCGTTGTTCAGCTGGAAAGTGCCGATCCGGGAATAGGCCTGTTCGCCGCCGGGTAATTGAATCTGGAAGAATCCCGGCCCTTGAATCGCCAGATCGAGGGTGTTGTGCGTCGCCTTGAGGCTGCCTTGCTCGTTGATCCGCATGGTCGAGCCCAATTCGACGCCGTGGCCCCGTTGGACGCCCGCCGGCACCAGTGGGCCGGCGCTCGATTTCGAGGAGCCCGGGCGCGGCATGTTGGTGTAGACCAGATCCTGGAATCCGGCCTGGACGCGCCGGTAGGCGGTCGTGTTCATGTTGGCGAGATTGTTGGCCAGTACATCGACGTTGTGCTGCTGGGCCAACATTCCCAAAGAAGCGATACCGAGTGCTTTCATGATCCCGTCCTTATCTCGTTCCGTTTCCGTTCATGATGCATCGTTGGCTTAAGCCGCGCGCATGATGTCTCTGATCATGTTGCGCATGCGCTCGTCTTCGCGGTCGATGAACTTTCTCACCGACTCGTAGGCACGCTGCGTATCGATCAGACGGCTCATTTCCATGATGGGCTGAATATTCGAGTCCTCGAGTGCGTTCTGCACGAGACTCGGCTTGTCCACGGGCCGCGCCTCGCTTTCGGTGGCATACAGGCTGTTGCCGACCTGGCGCAGGGTTTGGTCGTTTTCGAATTTCACGACGCGCAGTTTGCCGACCTGTCCGTTGTTGGTTGAGACCGTGCCGTCCTGCGCGATGGATATCTTGCTGTCTTGCGGCCCGAAGAAAAACGGCTGTCCGTTGCTGGACAGGACCGGATCGCCGTTTTGGGTAACCAGCTGTCCGGCCTCGTCGAGGCGGAAATGGCCGTTGCGGGTATAACGCTCGCCGATATCCGTGCGCACGGCGAAATAGCCTTCGCTGGCGATGGCGACGTCGAGCGGGTTGCCGGTTGGCGTGATCGGCCCTTCGCGGGTATCGCGCATCGTGGCGATGTCGCGCACATAGGTAAGTTTTTCGCCGAGGATGCTTTCGCCGCCGCGGCTGCGGACCAGATGTTCGACGAACATGACCTGTTCGCCCTTGAAGCCGGTCGTGTTCATATTGGCGAGGTTATTGGCGAGAACCTCGAGGCGCCGGCCCAGCACGTCCTGCCGGGTCATCGCAATAATTGAGGTGGTTTCCATTGTACTCTCCCACGAGTCGTTTCCACGAGTCAGTTCCACATTTTCCCGCAGCCATTAGTGCATGGCCCGTGCCAAACGGAATAAATGCTGAATTTCAATGGCTTATAGGAAGGGCGGCGGAACGGTTGCGCGGCGGCGGCGGCGGCGATATCGCCTACCCGGCAGTTATTGCCCGCTATCGGCGCTGTTGATATGGTTTTTGCATGATTTTATGAGGAAAAAACCCGCGATCGTGCGGGTTATGGGCCCGGCTTATTTCAACAACTTGTTAACCAACGGACTCGTATAGTCCGTTATCTGCCGTGTCCTTAAATGAATGTGGGGTTCTAAGGGACCAGAATGGCTGAAGACGACAACGAAGCGGAAGAGGAAGAAGAGGCCCAAGAAGAAGGGGAAGGAGAAGGCGGCGAGGGAGAGTTATCTTCCGAAGGCGGCAAAAAGAAACTTCTTCTCATCATCGGTTTGGTTCTGCTTCTCGTCGTCGGCGGTGCATCGGCGGCATATTTCACGGGGCTCATGGAGCCCTTGCTGAAAATGTTTTCTGGTGGGGGTGAGACGGCTGCACAGCCGGAAGCAGGCAAGTCAGCTTCAACGAGTGGTCCGGGGAATACCCTTTTTCACGATTTGCCCGAGATCCTGGTGAATTTGAATACCGGAGGTCGCAAAGCCTCGTTTCTGAAGATCAAGGTGGCTTTGGAATTGGCGAACGCCGGTGATTTGCCGCAGGTCGAAAAGCTGATGCCGCGGGTTTTGGATAATTTCCAGGTATATCTGCGGGAATTGAGGGTCGAGGATTTGAAGGGGTCGGCGGGTATGTACCGTTTACGCGAGGAATTGTTGGCACGGGTCAACGCCGCGGTGGCTCCGGTGAAGATCAACGACGTTTTGTTCAAGGAAATGCTGGTTCAATAATCGCGAACGCGTGAAGGCAAGGAATTAAGGTTCTCCGATGACGTCACCGGCCGACGAAACCGAAAACCAGGACGATATCGCCGCCGACGGTGCAGCCAAGGGCGACGAGCAGGACGACCTGGCCGCGGAATGGGGTGCCGCCCTGGGCGACGAAGAGGGCGGCGGCGAGGGTGGCGATGCCGGCGGCGGCGCGACCCGGGTGCTCAACCAGGACGAAATCGACAGCCTGCTGGGTTTCGACGATACCGCGGCCGGCGGCGAAGAGCAGACCGGCATCCAGGCGGTTCTCAACAGCGCGCTGGTTTCCTACGAACGCCTGCCCATGCTCGAGGTCGTTTTCGACCGCCTGGTGCGGTTGATGTCGA
>JAVJPD010000366.1:0-9664 GCA_040216475.1 Rhodospirillales bacterium | reverse complement strand
ATTTTCGGCTGCCCGGCGCACGATCAACGCGACTTGGAGTTCGCGCGCAAGTACGGCCTGCCCGTGACACCCGTGGTGGCGCCGCCGGAGGCCGCCGCCGACACGTTCTCGGTCGGCGAAGAGGCTTATACCGGCGGCGGGCGCATGATCAATTCGGATTTCATAAACGGATTGGGCGTCGACGAGGCCAAGGCGGAAATCATTGCGCGTCTCGAACAACGGAACATGGGCGAACGCACGGTGAATTACCGGTTGCGCGATTGGGGCGTCTCCCGCCAGCGTTATTGGGGATGCCCGATCCCGATCATTCACTGCCCCAATTGCGGTATCGTGCCGGTACCCGAAGCCGATCTGCCCGTAACGCTTCCCGAGGACGTCGGTTTCGAGAAACCGGGCAATCCGCTCGATCATCATCCGACGTGGAAGCACGTCGATTGCCCGGCCTGTGGCAAAAAGGCCGAGCGCGAAACCGACACCTTCGATACGTTCTTCGAATCTTCCTGGTATTTCGCACGGTTCTGTTCGCCTTTGTCCGATGAACCGTTCACCCGCTCCGCCGTCGATTACTGGATGCCGGTCGATCAATACATCGGCGGTATCGAGCACGCCGTGCTGCACCTTTTGTATTCGCGTTTTTTTTCGCGCGCCCTGAAACAATGCGGTTATCTCGGCACCGAGGAGCCGTTCGCGGGACTGTTGACGCAGGGCATGATCTGTCACGAAACCTACAAGGACGATAACGGCAAGTGGCTTTATCCCGAAGATACGACCCAAGACGCGCAGGGCAATACCGTGCACGCCAAAACCGGCAAGCCCGTGACCGTCGGGCGTTCGGAAAAGATGAGCAAGTCGAAGCTCAACGTCGTCGATCCGGCAAGGATCATCGGCACCTATGGTGCCGACACGGCGCGACTGTTCATGCTGTCGGACAGCCCGCCGGACCGCGATCTCGATTGGACCGACGCCGGCATCGAGGGCGCCTGGCGTTACATCAACCGGCTGTGGCGCCTCGTCACCGAATCGCCCTTGGTGTTGCCAGAAGCGAATGCGGCCAAGCCGCGGGATCTGTCCGAGGACGCCGCCGCCGTGCACCGGATGACCCACAAAACCGTCGCGGCCGTGTCCGAGGACCTCGACCGTTTTCACTTCAACCGCGCGGTCGCGCGCATTCGCGAGCTGACCAACGCCCTCGAAGGCCTGAAAGACGCCGCCGGTGCTGCCTGGGTGCTGCGCGAGGGACTCGAGGCGGCAGCGCGCCTGATCGGGCCGATGATGCCGCATCTGGCCGAGGAGCTATGGCAACGATTGGGGCACGCGGCTCTGCTGGCCGATACGCCGTGGCCCGTAGCGGATGAATCGCTTCTTATCGAAGAGAGTGTTACCATTGCCGTACAAGTGAACGGTAAACTGCGCGGCACGATCGAACTCGCGAAAGACGCCGCGAAAGAAGATGCCGAGGCGGCCGCGCTGCAACTGCCGCGGGTGCTCGAGGCGATGAACGACAAACCGCCGCGCAAGGTCATCGTCGTGCCGAACAGGATCGTCAATGTCGTGGTTTAGAATCCTGATTGCCGTGTTTGCTTTGGCCGCCTTGCCGGCCTGCGGGTTCGAGCCGCTTTACGGCCGGCGGGCGGCGTCCGGTCCTTCCGGCGAAATGGCGGCGATTCGCATCGAGCCGATCAAGGACCGCATCGGCCAGGAATTGCACAATCATTTGCTCGATCTCCTGACGCCGCACGGCCGGCCGGCACGGTCGCTCTACGCCCTCAAGGTCGAGCTGACCGAAAGTTTCAGCAACGTCGCCGTCAGCAAGGAATCCTTCGCCACGCGCGTGAATTATCATCTTAACGCAAACTTTAGGCTCCGCGATTCCCACGGCAAGGATGTTTTTAACGGCAATGATCGCAGCGTGACCAGCTACAACGTTTTGACGTCGAACTTCGCGACCCAGGTCGCGGAAAACGATGCCCGCTCGCGCGCCGCCCAACAGATCGCCTTCGGCATTCAGGCGCAAATAGCGGCGTTTCTTAAGAAACCGCCATCGGCGGAACGCGGTGCGCTAAAGTGAAGATCGCGCCGCGGCAGGTCGAAAGCTTTCTCGCCCGCCCCGATTCAGGCGTCCATGCCGTTCTCATCTACGGGCCCGATCAAGGGTTGGCGCGCGAACGGGCCGAACGTTTGATCGCGTCCGTGATCAAAGACACGAACGATCCTTTTCTTCTGACGACGCTCGCCGGCGCCGCGCTGCGCCAGGATCCGGCGTTGCTTTCCGACGAGGCCGCCGCCTTGTCGTTTTCGCAAGAACGGCGCGTGATCCGCGTGCGCGACGCGACCGACGGACTGGCGAAAATCTTTTCGGATTTTCTCGATGACCCCAAGGGCGATTCGTTTATCATCGTCGAGGCCGGCGAGCTGGGGCCGCGCTCGACGCTGCGCAAAACGTTCGAACAGGCCGACGCCGCCGCCGCGCTGGCCTGTTACGCCGACGACAACCGCCAGCTCGCGCACGTGATCGAGGAAACTCTCGGACGTTACAAGATCAGGGTTTCCCGCGAAGCGATGGCGTATCTGCTCGAACGTCTCGGCGCCGATCGCATGATCACCCGGGGCGAGCTTGAAAAACTCGCACTTTATATGAACGAGGGAACAACCGTCGGCCTCGAGGATGCCCGGGCCTGCATCGACGACAGCGCGGCGGTGTCGTTGGACGCCGTCGTCTATGCCGCCTGCTCGGGCGATCACGCGGCTTTGGACGTCGAGTTGCGCCGCGTTTATGCCGAGGGCACGCATCCGGTGCAGATCCTGCGCGCGCTGGCGCGCCATCTGCAGCGCCTGCAACTGGCGAACGCCCTGGTGCGCGGCGGGCAGACGGTGGATCAGGCTATGAAGGCGATGCGCCCGCCGATTCTTTTCATGTTCGCCGACCGGTTCCGCTATCAGGTGTCTTTATGGCCGGCGGGCCGCCTCGCCGATGCCGTCGATATCGTGTTGGAGGCCGAGATGCAGTGCAAGACGACCGGCGTGCCGGCCGAGGCGCTGTGCGGGCGCACGTTGATGCGCATTACCCAGGGCGCGCACGCGATGGCGCGGCGTTCGGCCTAATTTCGCCGTTACGGCTCGTTTTTCACCGGCTCGGCGGGGTCGGATTCTTTCGTCTCTTCCGGTGTATCGTCGGGCGTCAGCAACGTCCTCAGGTCTTCGGTCGAAAGCGACGTCTCGAAGGTTTGCAGCTCGTCGGTCGGATCGGGCGCCGTCTCGCGCGTTGCCGAGTCCGATGTGACCGGCGTCGCATGGCCGTGGCTGAGACGGAGCAGAATATCGTCGAGCTGATCGAGCGAGCCGTAATGGATCGTGATCGAGCCGCCTTCGCCGTGGAATTTGATTTCGGTCTTGAGGCCGAGCAGATTCGTCAGGTCGCGCTCGAGGCTCAGCGTGTTCGCGTCCTTGGCCGTGGCGGAAATCGCGCGGGTTGGTTTTTGTTGGTCTTTTTCCTTCTGCACCAGTTTTTCCGTCTGGCGCACGCTCAGGCCCCGGTTCACGACCTTCTTGGCGAGCTTCATCGGCTCCTTCGCGTTCAGAAGCGCGCGCGCGTGTCCCGCCGACAGCGCGCCGGCGGCGAGCAGCGTCTTGACGGTATCGGGCAATCCCAACAGCCGCATCATGTTGGCGACGTGGCTGCGGCTCTTGCCGACGACCTTGGCGAGATCCTCCTGGGTGTGGCGGAACTCCTCCATCAGGCGCCGGTAGCCCTCGGCTTCTTCCAGGGCCGAAAGGTCCTGGCGCTGCAGGTTTTCGATCAGCGCGACCTCGAGCACTTCCTCGTCGCTCAGGTCCTTCACCAGGACCGGCACCTCGTGAACTTTCGCCCGCTGCGCCGCGCGCCAGCGCCGTTCGCCGGCGATGATTTCGAAGGCCTCGGTTTCGCCCTCCAGGCGGCGCACCAGAAGCGGCTGCAAAATGCCCTTCTCCTCGATCGAGCGGGCGAGCTCGTCGATGCCGGCGTCGTCCATGTATTTTCGCGGCTGATACTTGCCCGGGCGCAGGAACTCGACCGGCAGATGCCGGACGCCGCCCGCAGCACCGGCGGTCCCGGCGGTCCCGGCCTGAGGCGCGGCTTGAGGCGCGGCGGGCGTTTCCTCGCCGAGCAGCGAGGAAAGGCCGCGGCCCAGGCCCCGGCGCGGGGTCGCGGCCGCCGCCATCAGACGTGAATCCCTTCGCGGTGGATGACCTCGCTCGCGAGATGCAGGTAGGCCTGTGAGCCGGCGCAGCTCATGTCGTAGACCAGCACCGGGCGGCCGTATGAGGGCGCTTCGGAAATGCGCACGTTGCGCGGGATGACGGTGTTGTAGACCTTATCCCCGAAGAAGGCGCGGACATCGTCGGCGACCATGCCCGACAAGTTATTGCGCTTATCGAACATCGTTAACACAATACCTTGTATATCGAGACCGGGATTGAATTTGTTCGCGACCCGCTCGATGGTTCGGCTGAGATGGCTGATGCCCTCGAGCGCGAAGAACTCGCACTGCAGCGGCACCAATACCGCCTGCGCCGCCACCAGCGCGTTCACGGTGATCAGGCCGAGCGCCGGCGGGCAGTCGATCAGCACGTAATCGAATTTTTCCTCGATGCCCTTGAGCGCCTCCTTGAGGCAATACTCGCGGCGCTCGAAATCGACCAGCTCGATCTCCGCGCCGGTGAGGTCCATGCCCGAAGGCACCAGG
Source organism: Rhodospirillales bacterium (assembly GCA_040216475.1). Taxonomy (GTDB): domain Bacteria; phylum Pseudomonadota; class Alphaproteobacteria; order Rhodospirillales; family CALINB01; genus CALINB01. The sequence goes on along the minus strand of JAVJPD010000366.1, from coordinate 4,940 downwards.
CACAAACCGGGAATGTCGGTTTCGGTGATCGCCTCTTCGAGCGGGTGTTCGCCGATCAGCACGTGATAGGTATTGCGCGCGCGCGACTCGGGGCGGATGCCGAGGCCGGTACTGGCGTTGCCCTGCGGATCGAGATCGATGATCAGAACTTTCTTTTTCACCGCCGCCAATGCCGTCGCGAGATTGATCGCCGTCGTCGTTTTACCGACGCCGCCTTTTTGATTCGCAATGGCAAGGATTCTGCTTTTCGCTGGCATCTGCTCAATGAGTCCTTCGGTCATGGCGTTGCGAAATCCCTTCGATAATCAAAACCGTCCCCGACGAGTCGGAAAGACTTTTCGCCTCAGTAACGATCATATTCCATTTTTTTCGCGAATCCGTCAATTCCTGCCGGACCTTGGCGCCTTTTAATAACAGACAGCGGCTATTTTCCGCCAAAAACGGCGCCGCATAGGCCAGCAAATCGGTCAAGGGCGCGAGCGCCCGGGCGGTCACGACGTCGACGAAAAAGGGATCGAGTTGCTCGATTCGTTCGTTATGGACCACCACGTTCGCGTCGGTCAGGCGGGCCGCCTCGCGTAAAAACGCGCACTTGCGGCGATGGCTTTCGACCAGATGCACGGGGCCCGGAGTCAAAATGCCGAGCACCAATCCGGGAAAGCCGGCGCCGCTGCCGAGATCGAGAATGCTTTTATCGTCGCCGCGCAAATGATTTTTAAGCTGCGCGGAATCGAGCATGTGCCGCGACCAGAGATCGCTCATGCTCGAACGCGACACCAGGTTCATGCGTTGCTGCCATTGCGTCAACACGTCGGCGAAAATTTCAAGACGCGCGAGGTCGTGATCGGAAACGCCGGTCCGTTCTTGAAATTCCTTGGCGCCGAAAGTTTGGGCGCGGGAAACGTGTGAGCCGGTTTCGTTCATGCAGCAGCAAATCCATCGGACATTGTTTCACGTGAAACGGCTCGCGCGAAAAAAATTATCGGCGCTACGCCGTAAGGCGGTCATCCCGCCGCCGTACATGGCCGAGCAGGATCGTGATCGCCGCCGGCGTCATGCCGGGAATGCGCGAGGCCGCGCCGATGGTGGCCGGACGCGACTCATTCAGCTTGCCGCGCACTTCGTTCGACAGGCCGGGGATCGATGCGTAGTCGATATCGTCGGGAAGATCCATGGATTCGTCGCGCTTGAAGGCCCGGATATCGGCTTCCTGGCGTTCGAGATAACCCGCGTAACGCGCGTCGATCTCCGCCTGCTCGGCGATCCCCGGGGCGATTCCCTCAAGCTCCGGCCATACGGTGCAAAGGCGCCTCAGATCGATCTCGGGGTAGGCCAACAGATCCCAGGCGCGGCGGCGCACGCCGTCTCGGTTGATCTCGATGCCGTGGCGGGCAAGGGCGTTGGGCGTCGCGGTGCGCTCTTCGAGCGCGGCGCGGGCGGCCGTGAGCGCGGCGTTTTTCTCGGCAAATTTTCGCGCGCGAACGGCGCCGATGCAACCCAAGACGATGCCTTTGCCGGTCAGCCTCTGATCGGCGTTATCGGCGCGCAGGCTCAGGCGGTACTCGGCGCGCGACGTGAACATCCGGTAGGGTTCGGTGACGCCGCGCGTCACCAGGTCGTCGATCATCACGCCGAGATAGGCTTCCGAGCGGTCGACGGTGAAGGAGGGTTTCCCGGCCGCGCGCAGGGCGGCATTGAAGCCGGCGATCAGGCCCTGGGCGCCGGCCTCCTCGTAGCCCGTGGTGCCGTTGATTTGGCCCGCCAAAAACAGGCCGGTCAGACGCCGGGCTTCCAGGGTCGGCTTCAGTTCCCGCGGGTCGACATAGTCATATTCGATGGCATAGCCCGGGCGCGTCATCGCCGCCCTTTCGAGACCCGGTATCGTTTTCAATACCTCCAGCTGCACGTCTTTCGGCAGCGAGGTCGAAATCCCGTTGGGATAGACCGTGTCGTCATCCAGGCCCTCGGGCTCGAGGAAAATCTGGTGACGCTCGCGTTCGGCGAAGCGTACCACCTTGTCTTCGATGGACGGACAATAACGCGGGCCGGTGCTTTTGATCTGGCCCGAATACATCGGCGAGCGCTCCAGGTTTGCGCGGATCAGCGCGTGGGTCGCCGCCGTGGTGCCGGTCAGGTGGCAGGCGATCTGGGGCGTCGTGATCGCTTTGGTGAGAAACGAAAACGGCACCGGCGGCTCGTCCCCGGGCTGCACGTCGAGTGCCCCCCAATCGATGGTCTTGCCGTTCAGGCGCGGCGGCGTGCCGGTCTTGAGCCGCCCGAGCGCGAAGCCGATCCGCTTAAAGGTGTACGACAGGGCGGTCGCGCCTTTTTCCCCGACCCGTCCCGCCGGAATCTGGGTCTCGCCGATATGGATCAGGCCGCGCAGGAACGTCCCCGTGGTTACGACGACGGCGCGCGCCTTGATGCTAAGGCCCAGACTGGTGCTGATGCCGGCGAGGTTCCCCGCCCTGTCGAAAATCAGATCGGCGGCCTCGGCGGCCAGAATATCGAGGTTCTCGCGTTCGCACAGCAGGCCGAGCACGGCCTTCCGGTACAGCTTGCGGTCGGCCTGGGCCCGCGGGCCGCGCACGGCCGGGCCCTTGCGCCTGTTCAGCATGCGGAACTGGATTCCGGCCCTGTCGATGGCCCGGCCCATAAGGCCGTCGAGGGCGTCGATCTCGCGCACCAGATGGCCCTTGCCGAGCCCGCCGATGGCCGGGTTGCACGACATCTCCCCGATGGTCTCGATGCGGTGTGTGATCAAGAGCGTCGCCGCGCCCAGGCGCGCGGCGGCATCGGCGGCCTCGCAGCCGGCATGGCCGCCGCCGATGACGATGACATCGTAGGCTTTATCACCTGGTTTTCCGGGGTTTTTCAGCATCGCGGCAATGTATGTCCGAGTCAAGGCCGAGTCAAACGCAGACCGCTTCAAGTACAGCGATAATATTGATTCGGCTGCGGATCAATTAAAATATGCCGTTATTTCACGGATTTAAGGATTGAACGCCGAAAAGACGAGTTTTTGGAGAGTCTTGGCCGGATGCAGTTGCAGAGTATTCGCGAACCCCGGATACTGTTTCACGTGAAACATTGATTTGGATTCATTTCAGGCGATTCCGATAGGAATGTTTCACGTGAAACAAGGCCTCGTCTACTTGCCGATGCAGAAATCCCGGAAAATCACGTCCAGCAGATCCTCGACATCGACCCGCCCGGTAATCCGCCCGAGCGCCCGCACGGCGAGCCTGAGGTCCTCGGCGACCAATTCCGGGTCCGCGGGGTCCGTTGCCGCCAAGACCCGCTTGAGGGCCTCCAGGCAGTCCGTGAGGGCTTTGCGGTGGCGCTCGCGGGTGATCGCGGGCGCCTCTCCCAAGCGGCAGCGCGCGGCGACCTCCCGGCCGAGCGCCGCCAGCAGGGCATCGACCCCGGCGCCGGTTTTGACCGACACCGCCAGGGCTTCCCGGCCCCGGGCCTCGAGCGGCGGAACGGGCGCGGCCAGATCGGCTTTGTTGATCGCGACCAGGGTATCGGCATCGATCAGGGCCGCCGTGACCGGATCGATGGCCGGCCAAAGGGTGGCGTCGAGGACGGCAAGGCGTAAGTCCGCCTCGCGCGCCCGGTGGCTTGCCCGGCGCACCCCTTCCGCCTCGATGGGGTCGCCGCTTTCGCGCAGGCCCGCCGTATCGGCCAGGATCACCGGATAACCGCCGAGATCGAGGTGAGCTTCGATAACGTCTCTCGTCGTGCCCGCGGTGGCCGCGACGATCGCCACATCGCGTTTGGCCAACATATTGATAAGGCTTGATTTTCCCGCATTCGGCGGGCCGATGATGGCGATCTGCAGGCCGTCGCGCAGGCGTTCTCCGCGATGCGCGTCCGATAGATGCGTTTCGATATCCCCGGCGATCCCGCCGAGGCCCCGCCTCACCTCTCGTTCGAGCTCCGCCGGCAGGCCCTCCTCGATGAAGTCGATGCTGGCCTCGAGGTGCGCGAGGGCGCGCAGGAGCCGGCCGCGCCAGTTCTCGTAAAGCGCGCCGAGATCACCCTTGAGCTGACGCAGAGCTTGGCGGCGCTGCGCCTCGGTTTCGGCGTTGATCAGATCGGCCAGGCCTTCCGCCGCCGTGAGGTCCATCTTGCCGTTGAGAAAGGCGCGGCGGGTAAACTCGCCGGGCTCCGCCGGACGCAGGCCGTCGAGTCGGCCGAGCGCCTCGGTCAGGGCCGCGATCACCGCCGCGCCGCCGTGGATATGAAATTCGGCCACGTCCTCGCCGGTATAGCTTTTCGGGCCGGGAATCCAGACCGCGAGCGCCCGGTCGATCACCTCGCCGCCGGGCCGCACAAGGGCGGCCGGGGCGAGAACCCGCGGCTCGAACGCCTTGCCGGGACACAGGGTTTCGAGCGCCTTCTTCGCGGCGGCACCGGAGACCCGCATGACCGCGATTCCGGCGCGGCCCATACCGCTGGCCAGGGCGAAAATCGTTTCGGCGGGCATGCTTGTCATGGCACTATCGGCACCTACGTAGCTTATTAGGGGCGTAGCTTATTAGGGGCGCCGCTTAATTAGGAGCGAGAATTACGGTTTTTATATGATATAAAAAATACATACAAATTTAATTGTAATAACCGCCTTTAAAGCCGGGATCTTACCCCGGAACCGAACGGATATCATGACCCGAAACCTCCTGGCCAACGAAACCAGCCCGTATCTTCTGCAACACAAGGACAATCCGGTCCACTGGATGGCGTGGGGAGAAGACGCGTTCGCGCGCGCCAAGGCGGAAAACAAGCCGATCCTCCTCTCGGTCGGCTACGCCGCGTGTCATTGGTGTCACGTCATGGCGCACGAAAGCTTCGAGAATGACGGCATCGCGGCACTGATGAACGAGCACTTCGTCAACATCAAGGTCGACCGCGAGGAACGGCCCGACGTCGACAACATC
>JAVJPD010000365.1:0-1581 GCA_040216475.1 Rhodospirillales bacterium | reverse complement strand
GAGCGAGATGTCGCATATAACGGGAATGGTCGCGCGCAAGGGAGCCGAGCTCGGCATCCCGACCCCCGTCAACACCGCCAGCACGGAGATCGACCGGCGCATCAACGAGGGCGAACTGCCGATGGACCCGTCCAACTTCGGCCTGCTGAAAGCGATGGTCGACTCCTTACCCAATCGGGTATGAAACAGCACGGCAACGATAACAGGGATAAAATATGAGCAACGACACCCCCAACGCCCGGCGCGTCTTCTGGTTCGACGACAACAAGAAGCCCAACGTCGCCGATTTCCTGAACAAGGACCCGAGCATCGCCATGCACGTGCTCGCCTTCGACGCGCCGGAGGAAGACGTCTGGCCCATCGCCGAAACCAGCCACGTCTATTGCATCACCAGCACCCGCGACGAAATTCCCGACCCATACAAAGCGCACGCGGAACTGCTCGCGCGCTGTCCCGACCTGCTGGCGGTCTCGGCGTCGGGCGCCGGCTACGATCCGGTCGACGTCGACGCCTGCACGGCAGCCGGCGTCCTCGTCGTCAACCAATCGGGCGCCAACGCCCAGGCCGTCGCCGAACACGCCACCGGCATGATGCTGGCGCTCACGAAAAAGATGTTCGAAACCGACCGCTCCCTGCACAAGGAACGCGGCGTCTTTCGCGAAGTCTTCAAGGGCTGGAACGCGCAAGGCAAGACCCTGGGCGTGATCGGACTCGGCAACACCGGGCGGCGCACCGCGTTCATCTGCGCGCACGGCCTCGGCATGAAGGTTCTCGCGTATGACCCTTATATCTCTCCCGAGGATTTCAAGGAACGCGGCGCGACGTCCGTCTCCCTCGAAGAACTGCTCGCGCAATCGGATTTCGTCAGCATCCATTGCCCGTACAACGCCGAAACCAAGGACATGATCTGCGCGGAAACCCTGTCCTTGATGAAACCGTCGGCATTCCTGGTCAACTGCGCGCGCGGCGGTATCGTCAACGAGCCGGACCTCCACGAAGCCCTCGCGAACAAGACCATCGCCGGCGCCGGGATCGACGTCTGGGTGATGGAGCCGCCGCCGCTCGATCATCCGCTGCTGACCCACGACAACCTGATCGCGACCTACCACACGGCGGGCGTCACGGTGGATTCGCGCAACAACATGGCGAGATGGAACGCCGAGCAGGTGGTCGAAATCCTCAAAGGCAAACGCCCGCCGCGGCTGATCAATCCGGAAGTGTGGGACAAATACGCCGAACGCTTCGAGCGCGTTTTCGGCTTCAAGCCGGAAGGGAAATAAGCCCCGGGGAAATTAATCCCGCCGAACGCTCAGTAAAGCTCGTTCGGCAGGCGTTTGGCGTATTTTGCGTTGTAGTCCGCCGCATCGTCCGCGTCGCCGCCGTCGCGATGCGCGACGAAATCGCCGTGGGTCGGCGTGCCCTCGGGCGGGCCTTCGGCGGCGGCCTCCCACAGCTTCGAACGGATGAACGCTTTCGGGCAATGATTGAAGGCTTCCTCGACGTGGACCACCGTCACCGAGCGCGGCGGCTTGCCGTTGACCTCGAAACGCGCGAGCAGATCGGGATCGACGCTGATCTCGG
>JAVJPD010000364.1:0-2524 GCA_040216475.1 Rhodospirillales bacterium | reverse complement strand
CTTCGACGTTCTGCTCGAATGGGGCGTCAAGACGCCGACCGAACCGCTCGATCCCGACAAAGCCACCAAGGACATCAAGGCGCTGCTCGACGAAGGCGCGCGTATGGTGATCCTCGAGGAAGGCGAGGTCGATCTGCTGCTCGGCAAGGACGGCAAGAGTCCGAACGCCCAGCGGATGCACGATCTGATCGAGGGCGTCGGCATCGAGAACATCATCATCGAATCGGTCGAGCGTAAGCAGCAAACCTGGCTCTTGCTCAATTACGGCCCAACCATCAATATTGGGCCCAACGTTTTGTTCGAGGACGTATTCTGGCTTGAGAACATGCGCCGGGGGCTCGGCCGCCCGGTCGATTTCCAGGCCATCAAGGATTGGCTGCCGCAGAACCGGGTCAAAAAGGGCAAATAACGAAGAGACGCGAGAAAGAAGAAAGGACGATGATTCATGAAGGTTAAGTCGGTAAAATGCTTCCCCGTTCACCCCGGTTGGCGAAAAAACTGGGTCTACGTCAAGGTCGAGACCGACGACGGCATCGTCGGTTGGGGCGAGGCGTATTCGCAATACGACCGCGACCGCGCGGTCGGGGCGCACGTGGAGGAGCTCGGCCGCTATCTGGTCGGGCGCGATCCGTTTCAGATCAAGCATTTCACCCAGATTGCCTTCGACGATTACGCGCAGCGCCGCGGCTCGCTCGAATTCTACAGCGCCGTGTCCGGCATCGAGATGGCGATGTGGGATATTTGCGGTAAGGCCCTGAACCAGCCGGTCTATAATCTGCTCGGCGGACCGGTGCGCGACAAGATCCGCGTGTACGCTAACGGCTGGTATTACAAGATGACCAAGGCGTCGGATTATGCCGAGGCCGCCGAGAAGGTCATCAAGCAGGGCTTCACGGCCATCAAGATGGACCCGGTCACGGGACCGTGGCGGAATTTCATCTCGCGCGAGCAGGAAGACTATTCGGTCGAGGTGTTGCGCACGGTACGAAACGCGGTCGGCCCGGACATCGATATCCTGCTCGATCTGCACCGCCGCTTGGCGCCGATGCACGCGGTGCGCTTGGCCGACCGGTACGCCGAGTTCAAGCCGTATTACTTCGAAGAGCCCTGCATGTGGGAAAACGTCGAGGCGTTGGCCGAAATCCGCGCCAAGGTCAGCCTGCCGGTGGTGACCGGCGAGGCGATCTACGCCAAGGCGGGCTTCCGGCCCGTTCTCGATGCGGCCGCGGCGGATATCCTCAATCCCGACGTCGCCAGTTGCGGCGGCATTCTGGAGTTGAAGGAAATCGCCGCGATGGCGGAGCCTCATTACGTGGCGATCTCGCCGCACAACTACAATTCGACCGTAGTGGCATTGGCGGCGACGGTGCAGGCGTCCGCGATTATGCCGAACTTCATCATCACGGAATATTTCCTGCCGTTCGTGGAGCTCGGCGACGAGGTATCGCCGAACCAGCTCAAGCCGACGAACGGTTATATTCCGATTCCGACGGCACCGGGTCTCGGCGTGGATGTCAACGAAGACGCCCTCGTGAAGCACGCCGGCAAGCCTTTCCCGACGCGCAAACTTCGGCTCCCGCAAGACGAGGGACCATGATCGGACGGTTTTGGTAAAGCGGTCTTTTTCCCCGTCAGCCCAGGGCATCCTTTGGATGCTGCTGGGCTGTCTGTTTCTGGCGGGCGTGAACGTGTGCGCCAAGTCGCTGACGGCGAGCTATTCGATCCCGCAGATCGCCTGGGCGCGCTACACGTTCCATATGCTGTTGCTGGTCGTGGTCTTCAATTGGAAGTTCCCGGGGCTTATCAAAACCACGCATCTCGGCTGGCAGAGCTTCCGCTCCGCGATGATGGTGATCGCAACCGCGTGTTACTTCACCGGCATCAGCTACATCACGCTCGCCGACGCCAGCGCACTCATGTTCGTCGTGCCGATCATGGTGACGGCGTTCTCGGCGCCGTTTCTGAAGGAGCGCGTCGGCATCCGCCGCTGGATCGGCGTCATGTGCGGTTTTATCGGCGCGATGATCATCATTCGCCCCGGTTTCGGCGTGATGCAGGCGGGCGCGCTTTTCATGATCGGCTCCGCGATCAGTCAAACTCTTTATCAGCTCATTACGCGCCGCGTCAGCGATACCGATTCGCCGGCGACCTCGCTGGTGTACTCGGCCCTCGGCGGTGTCGTGATCATGAGTGCGGTCGCGCCGTTCTATTGGACCCAGCCGGATCTACAGGCTTGGGGGCTGATGGTGTTGATGGGGAGCAGCGCGGGTGTCGGGCATTTCTGCCTGATCAAATCCTTCACGTCGGCAACGGCACCGACGGTCGCGCCCTATTTCTATTCCCACTTGATCTGGTCGGCACTGTTCGGCTTTGCGGTGTTCGGCAACGTGCCCGATCTCTGGACGCTCACGGGCGCCGCCGTGATCGCCAGCAGCGGCCTTTACATCTATCACCGTGAGCGGGTGCGCCGGGCCGAAGCCGCTGGTGACTGAAGGCGGTCTAAGCGTCAGGCAAGATCGGAAGA
>JAVJPD010000363.1:0-5206 GCA_040216475.1 Rhodospirillales bacterium | reverse complement strand
ATTTCGACGGCGCAAAATCACTTGATCGAGAGCAAGTACCTTTATTTCAACCTCAACCGGAAGGCGTTGGGCACCGGTTCCGAGCCGCATTACCACCCGAACGAACTGGTTATTTTCGTGGTCGAGGGCAAGATCAATGCCCTGATCGGCAAGGACCGGAAGGTCATCAAGCCGGGAACGCTCGGGATCGTGCCGCCGAATGCGCGCCATTCCTTCAAGGCGACCGAGGACGGCGATTGCGCCTATCTCTACATCAAGGAAAATTCATGGGGCTTGGTCGGCATTCGCGAGGACGAGGCGCCGCCCGAAGAGTCGCTGAGCGTCGATGCGGCCCGTAAGATGACCGACGAAGGCGCCGAGCGTTTCTATAAGAAGGACAAGGAAAAGTCCCAGGTGCGCATCGAGGGTTTGAGGCCGAGTTTTTATCCGATCCTTGAGAAACTCGGCGATCCGATCGGCCATGCCAACCGTATGTTGTGGCATAACGGCGAGCGGGTGGAATTCGGCTTTTTCGAGCTGCCGGACCCTTACGAAGAGGTGTCCAAGGCCAGCGACCGGGATCAATTCCTGTACATGCTGCAAGGCGCCATGGACGTGACGGTCGAGGGCAACACCCTGCGGGTCGGTCCCGGCGACGTGGTCGAGATCAACGTGGGGCAATCCTATTCCCTGCGCACGGATGGAAGCGATGCGCCGCGGTTCGCCCGGGTCCGTCCGACTCCGGCGGCGGTCGGGATGATCGACGCCATGCCGCCGAAGGAAAAGACCAAGAAGTAACGGATCTTCGGACCGTTCGGTCCCAATCAATCGATTGAATTCGGCCCGGGGAGGTATCATAATTTCCCCGAATTGCGGGGCTCGATAACCCGTAGGTTTCTGCCGTTAATTCCCTAACGGTTTTCAATCAGTGAGGCACTGATCCATGCACCACCCTCTCGGTCTTGGGACGGCAACCGTTGTTGCCGCCCTGTTTTTGAGCGTGTCCGTTTCGCCCGTGGCGGCGGATACCTACAGTAAGGAATTAATCGACGCGGCGAAGAAGGAAGGCAATGTCGTCGTCTATCACAGCGTCAATCGCGGCGTTTTGAAAAAGCTATGTGCGACCTACGAGAAAAAGTTCGGCGTCAAAACGGAATGCACGCGGAAAACGACCGGCGGCGTGAGCCGGATGGTCGCCGCCGAAAGCATCGCCGGCAAGCTCAAATGCGACATCGTGTCCGCCGGCGACGGCGGCTTGTTCGTTGCCTGGCACAAACAGGGCCTGCTGATGCCCTATAAGTCGGTCAACTACGGCAAGTTCCGCAAGGAGACGCAGGACCCGACCTTCGCATCGTCGCCGGCCCGCATGACCTATTACGGCATCGAATACAGCACCAAGCAGATTAAGAAAGGCGAGGAGCCCAAGGATTGGAAAGACGTGCTCGACCCGAAATGGAAAGGCAAAATCGGCGTCATCAATCCGGATACCGGCGGCCCGGCGCGACTGTTCCTGTCGGCCATCGTGAAGATGTACGGCTGGGAATTCGTCGAAAAGCTGGCGAAGCTGAAACCGTTGATGATCAAGAGTTCCTCGACCGCGGCCAACATGCTGGTTCAGGGCGAAGTGGCGCTGACCATTCCGGGCAGCGAGCATTCGATCGCGAAAATGCGGGCGAAGGGCCAGCCGGTCGATTTCGTCTATCCGAAGTCGGGCCTGATGGTGAAGGACAGCCGGGTTGCGATCTGCAAGGGCGGTAAGAACCCGAACGCGGCCAAGCTTTGGATCGATTTCGAAACCTCGAAGGAAGGCCAGGGAATGATCACCAAATTCGGTGCCTATCCGCCGGTTCGAGCCGACGTCAAGATGCCGATCGAGCGCCCCGCCGGGGTATTCGATTCGGACAAGGTGATCGGCGTGTCGGAAGAGCATCTGATGACCAAAGGTCCCGCCGAACGCAAGAAGTTCATGCGGATCATGAAAGCCGGCGCCAACAGCTAGAGCCGGTCACGGTTCGTCGGAGTTGCTTATATGGTGTCGTCACCCCCGCGCAGGCGGGGGTCCATACCGCGGAAAAGATGGATTCCCGCCTTCGCGGGAATGACGGGATGAGGACGAACGAAGGTGACATGTTCTAGGTTATTGATATAGATCCGAGCTAGGCTTTCGGTAAGAACACGGCCCCGCGCCCGGGAATGCCCGGGCGCGGGGTCTTTCTTGCGCGGTCTTTTAATCGTTTTTGAGGCAGACGCAGCATTCCGGCGGGAACACGAGCATCACGTCGTCGCCTTCGGGGATTTTAACGTCGAACGGCGTTTCGATTTCGATGTCGATGCCGTTGAGGTTGGCCGTGTAGTGAATATGCCGTCCGTAATAGACGCGCTTGGTCACCTTGGCGCCGAACAGGTTCTGCTCGCTGCCGGCCGGTTTGTCCTTGTACATTTCGATCCACTCGGGGCGGATGCAGAAGGCAATTTCCGGATCGGAGGCCGATACCACGCCGGTCTGCTGGCCCAGGACCATGTTGCCGAAACTGGTTTCGACCTGAATGGAGCCGTTGCTCTTACCCGTGGGCTTGCCGCTCAACACGTTCGAGGAGCCGATGAACTGGGCGGCGAACTTGCTGACGGGCTTTTCGTACAGGGCCTCCGGCTTGCCGACCTGGACCAGCACGCCCTTGTTCAACAGCATAATGCGGTCGCCCAACACCATGGCTTCGGCCTGATCGTGGGTCACATAGACGAACGAGATGCCGAGACGGTTGTGAACTTCCTTGAGTTCTTCGCGCATTTCGATGCGCAGGTTGGCGTCCAGATTCGACAGCGGCTCGTCGAGCAGCAGCAGGGCCGGTTCGACGACGATGGCACGGGCGAGCGCGACGCGCTGCTGCTGGCCGCCCGACAATTCCGTCGAGTAGCGTTTTTCCAAGCCGTCGAGCTGCACGACCTCGAGCGCCCTCATGACCCGACGTTCGATTTCCGCCTTGTCGACTTTCTTGACCTCGAGGCCGTAGGCCACGTTCTGAAAGACGTTCTTGTGCGGCCAGATCGCGTAGGACTGAAACACCATGGACATCTTGCGCCGGTCCGGCGGGATCATTTCGTATGGCGTGGAAACCACTTTACCGGCGACGGAGATCGAGCCGCTGTTGGGCTGCAGGAAGCCGGCGATCAGCTTGAGCAGCGTCGTCTTGCCGCAACCGCTGGGGCCGAGCAGAACGACCGCTTCGCCTTCCTCAACGTCGAACGAGAGGTTGTGCAGGACGGTCAGATCGCCGAAGGATTTCGTTACGTCCTTGATGGAGAGTGCTGTAGTCAAGATCCGACTCCTTAATTACACTTCAAAGGCCGCTTTGCCGACGAGTTTGCGGGAAACCATGATCAACGTGAAGTTGACGCAAAGAACGAGGAAGGTCATGGCGCCGAGCAGGCCCATTTCGCTTTCCTCGACGAAATCGAGAATCAGGATGGACACCACCTCGAGGCCGCCGGCGTAAAGCATGATCGAGGATTGGGCATCGCGGAACTTCTGGGCGAACAAAATCGTGCCGACGGAGAGAAGCCCTTTCTTGACGAGCGGGATCGTCACTTCCTTCATGGTCCGTATCCAGCCTGCGCCGAGCGCCCGGGAACTTTGTTCGAGCTCTTCGTGGATTTGCTTCAGCGCCGATCGCGCAAACATGAATCCGAAGGGTGTGCCCTTGATGGTATAGGCGATTAGGAACAGCCATAGCGTGCCGTACAGCGGCACCGGGCCGCCGGCGAACGCCAGAACCAGCGCGGTACCGAAAGCGACGCCCGGGAAGCTCAACGGCAGCATCGCGAGCAGGGCAAGGCCCTCCTTGCCGGGGGTGTTGGTGCGTTCGACGATCCAGGCGATCGTGAAGGTCAGGAGAACGGCCAGGGTGGCGGCGCTGAGGGCCAACACGAAGCTGTTGCGGAAGGCGCGGCCGATCAGCTCGCTGGAAAAGAGGGATTGGTAGTGGACCAGGGATATGTTTTCCCAGGTGATGGGCAGCCCCCAGACCTTGATGACGGATGCCTGAAGCAGCGCGATCCAGGGCAGGAAGATGCCGGTCGCGACGACGGTAAAGGCAAACCCGAACAATACGTAACGCCAGGCGCCGACGTCCACGGGCTGCGGCGCGGTTGCCTGTCCCTTCACGGTGATGAATTTCCTCTTGCCGAGATAGAGGCGCTGGAACAGCAGCAGGCAGGCGGTCACGGCCACGATCGGCGTCGCGGCCGTCGCCGCCATATTGAATTGCGGCGGCTCGGCGATGAAGAGCGCGTGCACGGTCGTCGACAGGGTATAGATGAAGCGCGGCGAGCCGAGCACGGCAATGGCGCCGAACACGACGAAACATTCCAGAATCACCAGCACCAGGCCCGAAAGAATAGCCGGCATGACGACGGGTAAGGTAATGGTCCAGGTCACGCGGAGGTTGCTGGCGCCGAGAATTCGTCCGGCGTCTTCGAGGCCTGGGTCCATGTTGTCGAGCGCCGATGCGGTCGTGAAAAAGACGAAGGGGTAAACGTACAGCGACAGCACGAATACCATGCCCTCGAAGCTGAAGATGTTGAGAAACCCCTGTTCGGTCCCGAAAACCCATTTGAAGATTTCGTTCAGAAAACCAGCGTTAGGGCCGGCCAGCACGATCCAGCCGATGGCGCCGAGGAAGCTCGGCGTGGCGAACGTCAGCACCACCAGCGCCCGGACCATGGATTTGTAGGGCATGTTGGTGCGTGCGACGCCCCAGGCCATGGGCAGGGCGATCAGCAGCGAAAAGAAGGAGACGAATCCCGCCAGCTTGAAGGTCGTGATGAAGGCGCCGAACAGGGCCGGTCGAGTGAAAAAGGTGACGTAGTTGCCGAGTGACCAGGTTTGGGTGGCGGCGTCGAACAGGCTCCGGCGCACCAGGATGCCGAGCGGATAGAGAATAAAGAAGGCAAGCGTCAGGGAAACGACCAAGAATACCAGCGTGCGGGGCCATTCGTGGGCCCAGGTCCGCAGGGTTCCCATAACCTTGAAACCGAATGAAGGAGTAGCGGCGATAGCCGTGCTCGAACGGGTATCCGCTAACGGATTTTGCACGTCGGATGCCTCCCTGGCCTTGCTTGGATGCCCGGCTGTTTCATTATTATCTACGCCGGTTCAATTTGATGCCATGATCTAAAGGAAGCCCCTTGTCAGTGTCAAGCAGGCGGTTCGCGGGAGATTCCCGTTTAG
>JAVJPD010000362.1:0-10698 GCA_040216475.1 Rhodospirillales bacterium | reverse complement strand
CCCTGCAGCTCGCCGACCACGGCCTGCACGCGCGAGCCGCGCATGCCGATGCAGGGGCCGACCGGATCGATGCTGGAATCGTGCGACACCACGGCGATCTTGGCGCGCGATCCGGAGTCGCGGGCGACCGCCATGATTTCGATGATGCCGTCGTAAATCTCGGGCACTTCCTGGGCGAACAGCTTCGCCATGAACTGCGGGTGCGTGCGCGACAGGAAAATTTGCGGGCCGCGCATTTCCTCGCGCACGTCCATGATGTAGGCGCGCACGCGGTCGCCGTTGTTGAAGTGTTCACGCGGGATGCATTCGTCGCGCCGCAACAGCGCCTCGGCGCGGCCCAGATCGACGATCACGTTGCCGAACTCGATGCGCTTGACGAGGCCGTTGACCACTTCGCCGATTCGGTCCTTGTATTCCGCGAACTGGCGCTTGCGTTCGGCGTCGCGCACCTTCTGCACGATGACCTGCTTCGCGGTCTGCGCGGCGATGCGGCCGAAATCGATGGGCGGCAGCGGGTCGATCAGGAAATCGCCGACGGCGGCGTCGGTTTTTTTCTTCTTCGCGTCTTTCAGCAAAACCTGCGTCGTCTCGTTTTCGATCTCATCGACGACTTCGGTATACCGCGCCAGCGAAATCTCGCCCGAGGAACGGTCGATCACGGCGCGAATATCGTGCTCGTGGCCGTACTTCGACCGGCCGGCTTTTTGAATCGCCTGCTCCATCGCCTCAAGGACCTCGTCCTGCTCGATGCCTTTGTCGCGGGCGACGGTCTCCGCCACCTGCAACAATTCGGGGCGGGCATGAACCGTTTCTTTTTCCATCCTTGCTTCACTCATAACACGTACCGTTCTCCTGCTGTGGCCGCTCTTCAGCCGCGGCCAGCAATTCATCCGTAACCACCAATTTCGCGCGGCCGATGTCCGCGAAGGGCAATCGCCGTTCCGTACCGTCGACATCCATGCGCACGATGCCGTTTTCGATGCCGAGCAGCGTGCCGCGAAACCGTTTGCGGCCCTCGACGGCGCGCGTCATTTCGATCCGGGCCTGAAGGCCGGCGAACCGGTCGAAGTCGCCTTCCCGGGTCAGCGGCCGATCGATGCCCGGCGAACTGACTTCGAGCGCATAAGCGCCGCGGATCGGATCGGCCGCATCCAACACGAGGGAAATCGCGCGGCTTACGCCTGCGCAATCCTCCACCTGCATCGGTGCCAAATCCCGGCGCTCAATCATCACCTGCAAGCGTATCTCCTTTTGCCCCATCAGCTGCACCCGAACGATCGAATAGCCTTGCTCTTCGACGCTCGGCGCAATCAGATGCTCGATCTCTCGGCTCAGCCCCGCTTCCGATGTCGCCACGGCTCTCCAACCTTCCGGCGCTTCGCCCATAGCCCGTAAACAGAAAGGCCCATAAAACAAAAGGCGGGCCGCTGGCCCACCCCATCAAACCTTCCATATTTAGGTCTAACGAGAAAACGTCTCTCGAAACACGCCTAAAATATAACCACGAACGCCCGAAAAACAAGGGAATTTTGCGATAAAACCGACGGGCGGGCGGGTTCGGGAAAAGCGCGGGGCGGGTCCGTTACGGCCCCGCAACGGCCCTCTAACGGCTCCGGGGGCCGGGATCACCCGCGCGCCGCGCGCCGGATTCGGAGATAGACCGCGGCACGGCCCGCCCGGCGGGCCTTGGCCTCATAGCGGGTGCCCACCCAATCGGCGGGCGGTTCGGCCCAGTCCCGGCGGCTCGCCACGGGCCAGACGAACGCGCGATGGCGCAAGACCGCCTCGAGCACCCAGCGGACGTATCCGGCGTGATCGCTGGCAAAACGCAGCTCGGCGCCGTCCTTCATGATCCGGGCCAGCAGATCGAGGGTCTCGGCGGTGATCAGGCGGCGGCGGTGATGGCGCTTTTTCGGCCACGGATCGGAAAACAGCACGAACACCCGCCCGATGCTGTTTTCCGGCAAAAGCGGCAGCAGCAAGCGGGCGTCGTCGTCGAAGATACGGACGTTCGCGGCCCCGGCACGCTCGAGCCGGCCCGCCAGCGACGCCACGCCGTTGATGAAGGGTTCGCAGCCGATGAAGCCGACGCCCGGATGGGCTTCGGCCTGGGCGGCCAGGTGCTCGCCGCCGCCGAAGCCGATTTCGAGCCAGATATCGTCAACCGCCGCCGGAAACAGCGATGCCAACGATGCCGACGATGGCAGCGGCGAAGGCGCACCCGCCGAGTCCGGCGAAGACGCACCCGCCGAGTCCGGCGAAGAAACGTCGTCCGGCACGAGGCGCCGGCCCGCTAAATCGTTTTCGAGAAGCTGCCGCCGGCCCGGCCGGAGCTTATGGCCCCGGCGCCGGCCGTAGAACTGGGGAGGCGATAACGGCCCACCGGGTGGTCCGGCTCGTGGTCCACCGGGCCGCTTCGCCGCGCTCACTTCACGCCGAAAACCGACTTGAGATCGTCGACCAGGTCGGTCTTCTCCCAGGAAAACCCGCCGTCGGCATCCGGCTCGCGGCCGAAATGCCCGTACGCCGAGGTCCGCGCGTAAATCGGGCGGTTGAGCTTCAGGTGCTCGCGAATCCCGCGCGGCGACAGGTTGACCATCTCCTGCAGGGTGGCCGAAAGCTTGTCGAGATCGACTTGGGTGGTGCCTTCGGTGTCGATGTAGACCGACACCGGCTTCGCGACGCCGATGGCATAGGCCAGCTGAATCGTGCAGCGCTCGGCCAACGCCGCCGCGACCACGTTTTTCGCGAGATAGCGCGCGACGTACGCCGCCGAGCGGTCGACCTTGGTCGGGTCCTTGCCGGAAAACGCGCCGCCGCCGTGCAGCGCGCGGCCGCCGTAGGTGTCGACGATGATCTTGCGGCCGGTGAGCCCGGTGTCGCCGTCCGGACCGCCGATGACGAAACGGCCCGTCGGATTGACGTAGAAATGCGCCTCGTCGCACATCCAGCCCTTCGGCAGAACCTTCTCGACGTGCGGACGGACCATCTCGCGCACTTGATCTTGCGTGATGTCGGGTCCGTGCTGGGTCGAAACGACCACGGACGTCGCGCGCACCGGTTTGCCGTCTTCATACTGCAGCGTGATTTGGGATTTCGAATCCGGTTCCAGGCCCGGTTGCGTACCGGCATGGCGCGCCTCCGCCATCGATTTCAAAATCCGATGGCTGAAATGCACCGGCGCCGGCATCAAGGCCTCGGTCTCGGTGCAGGCGTAACCGAACATCATGCCCTGATCGCCCGCGCCTTCGTCTTTGTTGCCGGCGGCGTCGACGCCCTGGGCGATGTCGGCGGATTGCGAATGCACCAGAATTTCGACGTCGGCGTGCTTCCAATGAAAGCCCTTTTGCTCGTAGCCGATGTCGCGCACGCATTGACGCGCGATCTGCTCCATCACCTCGTGGGTGACGGAAGCCGGTCCCCGGGTTTCGCCCGCGAGCACGATCTTGTTCGTGGTGCAGAGCGTTTCGAGGCCGGACCGGGATTCCGGCTCTTCGCTCAGCATCGCATCGAGAATGGCGTCGGAAATTCGATCCGAAACCTTATCGGGGTGGCCTTCGGAAACCGATTCGCTGGTGAAAAGGTAGCTGTTTTTCGACAAAGAAAATTCTCCCTTGTGATCCTGTTTGATGCTTGGACCAGGGCCTTAAACGGTTGTGCCGCATAGAGGAGCCCACTTAGCGCTTTCTTTAACGTGGTGGCAAGTAGTCCAAATCCGTCCACGGGGCCGGGTTTTTCGGTTCCGGCGGGCCATGTTGTCGCACGGCTTTCGAAGCGTCGTCAAGGGCCTACCCCGAAACCGGGGCTTATCCTTGCGTTCGCCCGCGCGCCAGAGCCGGTCATGGTTTGTCGGAACCGAATGATGTTTCCGATAAATCATGATCCGATCTAGGCGTCACGCGCCGTTGCTTTTCGCCAGGGCCTTGACCATTTCGAAAATCTTTTTGCGGACCATATGGTCCGGCACGCGATAATAGGCCCGCACCAGTTCCAGGGTTTCGCGTTTCTGCAAAAAATCCTCTTCGGTCATCTGCCTCTTGCCGTTCTTGGCGGAGCGGGCGCGCGGCGGCGCGGCGGCGGCGGCACCGCCTTCGAAGAAGAACGAAACCGGCACATTGAGAATCTGGCTGAATTCATGCAGCCGGCTGGCGCCGATCCGGTTCGAGCCGCGTTCGTATTTTTGGATTTGCTGAAAGGTGAGGCCGACGGCCTCGCCCAGTTTTTCCTGACTCAACCCCATCAATGTCCGGCGTAAACGGACGCGCGAGCCGACAAGAACATCGATCGGGTGCGGCCCGTCGGCGGATTTTCCGCCGTTTCGCTTCGGACTCGCCGATCTCGCTCGTTTTCGATTCAGGGTTCTTTTCCGCTTTGTCATTCCCCTAGCCCCTGCCTAAGCACAGTCGTCTACAGGTTTCCATGCAAACACTTGATATGTGTCTGCCGCCGGCCTTCAACGATCATTGCGGAAGCGGTCTTGATAACAAGACCCGCGCGTGCTGACGTTAACGATCCGCCCCCCGCTAAAATCGCCCCGACCCGCTATGCAGTCAGCATAATTATAGACAGCCCGCCATGCAGTTAGCATAATATAGTATGTGATCTACACCACAGACTGAATGTTACGTCAATACATCTTGACGTATGTCCGTGATATACGAGGTTTCCACAATGGCAGGCTTTGCCTCGGGAGTCGTAACCGCCAACCGGTAAAGCCCGCGACACGATCGGCCAGGACCGACTCGTTCAAATTTAATAGACGCGACTCGTTCCTTCAACCGCCCGCGGCCTTCAACCACCGGCGCCCGACGGCGGACGAATCGCCGTTCCGGCTATGCCGCAAAAGCGCTTCGCTTCCGCCGGGAAAGCCAAACGCCCCCGCCGCCCGTCACGATCATCAGCCCCCAGACGAACCAATCGCCGAATCGGGCATACGGCGTTAAAACCACTAAGCTTTTCGGCAGGCCGCCGTCGACGACGCCGGCCTTGCCCAAGCCGAGGCGGGCCGTCACCCGGCCATAGGAGTCGACGATGGCGGAAATGCCCGTGTTCGCAACCCTGACGAGCGGCATGCCTTCCTCCGCCGCGCGGAAACGCACGGCGGCGAAATGCTGGTAGGGCCCCGCCGAACGGCCATACCAGGCGTCGTTGGTGATATTGAGCAGCCAGTGCGGACGGGTATCCGAATCGGAAATCACCCGGCCGGGAAAAATTCCCTCGTAACAAATCAACGGACTGACCGGCGGCAGGCCATCGAGCCGAATGGTGCGCGGACCGGTGCCGCGCGAAAAATCGGTCATGCCGGGCGTGACCTTGGCCATGGTCAGAATGCCGCGCAGCGGCACGTATTCCCCGAACGGCACCAGGTGCGACTTATCGTACGTCGCCACGATCGAACCTCGCGGATCGAGCGCGTGCAGACTGTTCCAAACCCGATAGGGCTCCACCCCCGGCGGAGTCGTGCGCGGCGCGCCGGTAATGATCAGGCCCTTGTCCGGCACGGCATCGCCGATGACGTTCTGCAGCCGGGGTTCGATCGCCAGGTTATAGGGCACGGCGGTTTCCGACCAGATCACGTGGGTCGGCGGCGCCGAACCCGGCGCCGGCGAACGCCGGCTCATGTGCAACTGCTGCATGACGTGCGCGGCACGCAATTCGGGTTGCCACTTCATTTCCTGGGCGATGTTCGGCTGCACCAGGCGAAGCCGCACGCCGGCGACGGTCGAGTCGTCGGCCCCGGCCAGACGCACGGCGCCGCCGAGCCAAACGCCGCCGAGCAAGACGGCCGCCGCCAGAACCGCACGCCGCGCCGCACGGCCCGGCATGATCAATACCGCCGGCATCGCCGCAGCGGCCATCGTGACCAAGGATAAACCGTAGATGCCCGTGAGCGCGCTCAGCTGAATCATGGAATCGGAAAAAGCCCAGGCCGTGCCGATCAGATTCCAGGGGAAACCGGTCAACGCCCAGCCGCGAATCCATTCGAGCGCCGTCCACGCGGCGGCGAACACCAAGACCCGCCCGATTCCCGGCGTGGGCGCGAGTACACGGGTCAGCACCGCGACCGCGCCGATGTAAACGGCGAGGCACGCCGGCAGGCCGAGAACCGCGAAGGGAATGAGCCAGCCGAATTGCGCCGCCTTGATCCAGAGCGCGATCCCGATCCAATACAGCCCCGCGACGAAATAGCCGAAGCCGAACCACCAGCCGACGGCGAACACGGCGCGCCGGGAACGCCCCGAGTCGATCAGCCAGAGCAGGCCGACCGCGGCCGGGATCAGCAGGAAGACCGCATAGACCGGCGGCAACGCCAGCATCGCCAGGACGCCGAACAGAAACGCCGCCGCCCAGCGGCGGCGCCCTTCGAGGCCGGCGAGCCAAGCGTGCGTGCGCTGCAACCGCTCCATGGCCGTTCAGTCGGCCGCCGGGAGCGCGATTTTCGGGCGGCGGACCCGCAAGCGGCGAATCCGGCGCGGATCGGCGGCAAGAATTTCGAATTCCAGTCCGGCCGGATGTTCGATCAATTCGCCGCGCACCGGCACACGGCCCGCCAGGGAAAAGACCAGGCCGCCCAAGGTATCGATGTCGGCCCGCTCCTCGGCCGTGACGAACGGACCGAGCCGCGCTTCCAGGGTTTCGACGGTGACGCGGGCGTCGGCGTCCCATTCGCCGCCGATACCGCTCTGCGTGCGCTCGATCAATTCGGGCTCCTCGATGCGGTCGTGCTCGTCCTCGATTTCGCCGACGATCTCCTCGACCAGATCCTCGATCGTCACCAAGCCGTCGACGCCGCCGTATTCGTCGACCACCAGGGCCATGTGGCAGCGCTTGACCCGCATCTCGAGCAGCAGCTCGGGCACCTGCATCGACGGCGCCACGAATAACACGCTGCGCACGACCTGCGAGAGCGCGAACTCCTGATCGCCGCCGCGCCAGGCGAGAACGTCGCGGATGTGAACCATGCCGACGGCGTCGTCGAGAGTCTTGCGGTACACCGGAATGCGCGAATGCCCTTCGCGGGTGATGAGATCGATCAATGCCGAGAGCGACGCGTCCGCCTGGATGGAAACGATGTCGGCGCGCGGCACCATGACGTCCTCGACCGTGCGGCTGCGCAGCGCCAGGATGTTTCCCAGCAGGCGGCGCTCGTGTTCGTCGAGCGGCTGGGCGATCTCGTCGCGCTCCTCGATCATTTCTTCGAGGGTTTCACGGACCGAGTTTTCGCCGTTGCGCCCGCCGGTGAGATTATTGAACCATTCCCGCATCGCCTTCGACAGGGAAAACGGCTCGTTCTGCGGCCGGTCCTCGGCGTGGTGCGTTTCCGGCGCCCGGTTTTTTTCCGAAATGTCCGTCATCGTCTCTTTCGTCGCTTCATGTCGACTCCGCATAAGGATTATCTATTCCCATCGCCGCCAACGCCTCGACTTCGAGGGCTTCCATGGTCTCCGCCTCTTCGTCGTTTTGATGGTCGTGCCCCAAAAGATGCAAAACGCCGTGCACGATCAGATGGCAGAGGTGGGCGGCCAGGGATTTGTTCTCCGCTTGAGCTTCCGCGCGCGCGGTTTCGTGCGCCACGATTACGTCGCCGAGCAGGCGCGGCGGGCCCGTTCGGCCCGCCCCGGCATCATCGCCGGCATCGTCATCGGCATCGGCATCGGCTTCATCGCCGCAAAACGCCAGCACGTTGGTCGGCCGGTCGATGTCGCGGTAGCGGCGGTTGAGATCGCGGACGAAAGCGTCGTCGGCCAGCACGAGGCTGATTTCGGCTCGAGCCGTATTGGTTTGGACGGCGGCCAGCGCCGCCAGCACGGCGGCGCGGCATGTGCCGTGAAGATCGGGAAGCGCGTGTTCCCAACCGGAACACGCGACGGTTATATCCACCTCGATGTCGGCGGCGGCACCAGTGGCGGCCTCGCCGCCGGCGGATAATCGATCAGCAATCGTCGTTGCCGTTGCCATTCTGTCTCGTCCTGTAACGCTCCGCCGTGCGTCTTTTCTCCTCGAGCTCGGCGTAAGCGTTGACGATATCGGTCACCAACTGGTGGCGAACCACATCGTCCGTATTGAAATGAACCGTTGCGATGTCCTTGATGGACTCGACGACCTCAAGCGCCTCCCACAATCCCGAACGGGTTCCTTTCGGCAGATCGACCTGGGAGAGATCCCCGGTCACGACCATGCGGGCGTTTTCGCCGAGACGGGTGAGAAACATCTTCATCTGAACGGACGTCGCGTTCTGCGCCTCGTCCAGAATCACGAAGGCGTTGGCGAGCGTGCGCCCGCTCATGAACGCGAGCGGCGCCACTTCGATCTCGCCGGATTCGAGCTTCTTGATAACCTGCTGCTGGGGCAGCATGTCGTAGAGCGCGTCGTAGAGCGGGCGCAGATACGGATCGACCTTCTCGCGCAAATCGCCCGGCAGAAACCCCAAGTGCTCGCCCGCCTCGACCGCGGGACGCGACAGGATGATGCGGTCGATCTCGCCTTTGATCAGGCTTTCGACAGCCTTGGCCACCGCCAAATACGTCTTGCCGGTGCCCGCCGGGCCGAGGCCGAACACCAGCGCGTACTCGTCGATCGCCTGGAGGTAGGCCGCCTGCGTCGGCGAGCGCGGCATGATCGGGCGCTTGCGGGTATGGACGATCCGGTCGCCGTCCTGCAGCGCAGCGGCGCCGAGCACGGACATGCGCAAGGCCGCGTCGACATCGGGCGCGCCGATCGAGGCGCCCTTGCGCAAACGGCCGTAAAGACCGCCGAGCACGGCGCGGGCCGATTCGACCGCCGCCGGCGCGCCGGTGATCGTCACCGTGTTGCCGCGCGCGTTGATGTTCACGTCGAGTTTCTGTTCGATGCGCGCCAGATGACTGTGATGGGAACCGAACAGCTCCAGCGCCAATTGGTTGTCGTCAAATTGCATCGGGGCCGATACCGGCTCTTCGTTCAAGGCCTTGCTCAAGGCGGCGGGCGATTTCACCGGCGGCGTCACGCACAAACCCTTTCATCCGTCACGACGGGGGATGCGGCCAAATCGCCGGCGAGGCTGTTGGCGTAACCCGCCTTGATGTGCACGTCGGCGATACGCCCGATCAAATCCGCGTCGTCGTCGACGTGAACCGGCTGCATGTACGGGCTGCGCCCGATCCATTGGCCGCCGCGCCGACCTTCGCGGTCGAACAGCACCGGCAGCGTTTTCCCGGCCAGGCTTTCGTTGAAAACCCGTTGCTGCTTATTCAACAGCGCTTGCAACGCCTGCAGCCGGGCCGACTTCACCGCGAGCGGGATTTGACCGCCGAGGTCCGCCGCCGGCGTGCCCGGACGCGGGCTGTAGTTGAACGAATAGGCCTGGGCGAACCCGACGTCTTCGATCAGGCGCAGGGTTTGCTCGAAATCGTCGTCCGTTTCGCCGGGAAACCCGACGATGAAATCCGACGAGAGCGCGAGATCGGGACGCGCGGCGCGCAAGCGCTCGACCAGGCGCCGGTAATCGTCGGCGCCGTGACGCCGGTTCATCGCCGCCAACACCCTGTCCGATCCGGATTGCACCGGCAGATGCAAAAACGGCATCAAGGCGGGGACGTCGCGGTGCGCCGCGATCAGCGCGTCGTCCACGTTGGCCGGATACGACGTCGTGTAGCGAATCCGGTCGATGCCGCCGATCTCGGCGAGCGCGCGGATCAGGCGGCCGAGGCCCCATTCCCGTTCGGCGCCCGGCGAAGCGGCCGGCGCGTCGCCGTGGTAGCAATTGACGTTTTGTCCCAACAGCGTGATCTCGCGCACGCCGCTGTCGGCGAGGCGGCGGGCCTCAGCGAGAACGTCTCCGGCGGGGCGGGAAAATTCGGCGCCGCGCGTATAGGGCACGACGCAAAACGTGCAGAACTTATCGCAGCCTTCCTGGATCGTGAGAAACGCACTGTGCGCCCCGGCCGCGCGCGAAACCGGCAGGGAATCGAACTTCGGTTCCGCCGGAAAATCGAGATCGAGAACGTTGCCGGTTTTCCGCGCGGCGCGCGCGATCATTTCCGGCAGGCGGTGATAGGTCTGCGGGCCGAATACCATATCGACGAACGGCGCACGGGCGAACACCTCCTCGCCCTCGGCCTGGGCGACGCAGCCCGCGACGGCGAGAATCATATCGCCGCCGTTGCGTTTCTTCTCGGTCTTGAACCGGCGCAGCCGGCCGAGTTCGGAATACACCTTTTCGGCGGCCTTCTCGCGGATATGGCAGGTGTTCAGAATCACCATGTCGGCGTCGTCGGGCCGGTCCGTGAGGGCATAGCCGAGCGGCGCCAGGACGTCCGCCATCCGCGCGGAGTCGTAAACGTTCATTTGGCAGCCGTAGGTTTTGATATGAAGCTTTTTCGCCACGATTACCGCTCTATCATCGGCCCGGGTCTTTCTGGGCGCGACACCGGCCGATCCAGCCATTCCGAAAACGGGCGTGCGGGCAAACGGATGCGATTCAACGCGGTCTTCAAACGCAGTGTCTCCGACATTCGGTCAAATAAGTAGCACCGGCACCGCTAAAGTCAAGAAAGGCGGCGCCCCGGCCGCAACCGTCTCGGGCCGCCCGCCGGCACAGGCCCATGGCCGGCAACTATTTGCCGCCTTTGCGCTTCAGGGGAACGCCGTAGAGCTCGAGGCGGTGGCCGATCAGGCGAAAGCCGTAGCGCTTGGCGATCTCTTCCTGCAGGCGTTCGA
>JAVJPD010000361.1:0-5738 GCA_040216475.1 Rhodospirillales bacterium | reverse complement strand
AACGGTGATCGATCAATTGCGCGAGCAGGTGCAAAACATTGAGTGATGCCGGAGACTCCGTAAAGCTCGCGCGCCGGGGATTGATGCTGGTTCTGTCCTCGCCGTCGGGGGCGGGCAAGACGACGATCTCGCGCGAACTCCTGCGCCGCGATCCGAACATCACCATGTCGATTTCCGCGACCACGCGGCCGGCCCGCCCCGACGAGGAAGACGGTCGGGATTATTTCTTTATCGGCGATGCCGAATACCGGCGCATGACCGAGGCGGGCGAGTTTCTCGAACACGCCAGGGTGTTCGATAACTACTACGGGACGCCGCGTGCGCCCGTCGAAAAGGCGCTCAAGGCCGGCCGGGACGTGCTGTTCGACGTGGATTGGCAGGGCACGCAGCAGCTTCGCGAAAACGCCCGCGACGATCTCGTGAGTATTTTCATTTTGCCGCCGTCGCTCGATGAGTTGAGTCGGCGGCTTTACGAGCGGGCGCAGGACTCGGACGAGGTCGTGCGCCGGCGCATGGCGAAGGCATCCGACGAGATGAGCCATTACATCGAATACGACTACATCGTCATCAATGCCGAGGTCGAGGACAGCGTCGAGCGGGTCCGTGCGATCCTGGCGGCGGAGAGGATGAAGCGCGACCGGGTGGTCGGCTTGCGCGATTTCGTCGAAAACATGCGCGAAAAAAGCTGACGTTTTTATTCGGCCTTGGCGTCTTGGTATGCCCGCGCCAGTGTGCAGAAGGTTTCGATGTCGAGATCTTCGGCGCGCACCGTCGGATCGATGCCGAGGGCGGCGAGGTCGAGACCGAGCGGCTTCAGGCTGGCACGCACCATCTTGCGCCGCTGCCCGAAGGCGGTTTGGACGACGGTTTCAAGCGCGTTCCAGGTTGCTTCCGCTAATGGTTTTTCGCGCGGCGCGAGAGTGGCCACGCTGCTGGTCACTTTCGGCGGCGGCACGAAGGCCTGCTTGTTGACGTTGAACTCGATCTCCACCGTACAACGCCATTGCGCCATCACGGATAGCCGCCCGTAAGCTTTTTGCCCGGCCGTGGCGGCCAAGCGCTCCGCGACTTCCTTTTGCAGCATCACGGTCAGCCCCTGCCATGCCTCGATCCGCTTGAGCCAGCCGATCAGCAGCGGCGTCGAGATGTTGTAGGGCAGATTGGCGATGATGCGCCTTGGCGGCGGCACCAATTCGCTGAGATCGAGGGCAAGCGCGTCGCCTTCGACGATCTCGAGCCGGTCCGGATAGGCCGCGCGCAATTCATTGAGCGCGGGAATGCACCGCCGGTCCCGTTCGACGGCGACGACTTTTGCCGTCCCCGCCTTGAGCAGCGAACGCGTCAGGCCGCCGGGGCCGGGGCCGACCTCGACGACATGGGTCGCGCTCAAGTTGCCCGCCGTGCGGACCATGCGGTCGGTCAGGTTCTGATCGAGAAGGTAGTGCTGGCCGAGCGAATGCTTCGCCGATAATCCATGGCGGGCGATTACCTCGCGCAGCGGCGGCAGGTCAGGCTGTGCGCGATCCGCGTTGGGCACGGCGTGTTTCCGGGGGCGCGTGTTGACGATGAGCAGCCATCTCGGCGGCCATGGCGAGGGCCGCGAGCAGGCTCGAGACGACGGCGCGCCCGGTGCCGGCGATGTCCAATGCCGTGCCGTGATCGGGCGAGGTCCTGATGAAGGGCAGCCCTAGGGTCACGTTGACGGCGCCTTCGAAATCGAGAGCTTTGATCGGGATCAGGGCCTGATCGTGATACATGCACATGGCCGCATCGTAGCCTTGCCGTGCCCGTTCGCTGAACAAGGTGTCGGGCGGTACCGGCCCGAAGGCATCGAGGCCTTGCCGGCGCAGCGTTTCGACGGCGGGCGCAATGATATCGATCTCCTCGCGGCCCATCGAGCCGCCTTCGCCGGCATGGGGGTTGAGCCCGGCAACCGCCAAGCGGGGAGCGGCGATACCGAAATCCCGTTGCAGGGCGTCATGGGTGATCAGCGACAACTCGACGATCTTCTCCGCCGTAACGGCGGCGATGGCCGATTTGAGGCTCTGGTGAATCGTCACCGGGACGACCCGCAAGGCGGGGCAGGCGAGCATCATCACCGGCGGCGTGGCGATGCCGGCAAGATGGGCGAGATATTCCGTGTGGCCCGGATAGGCGAAGCCGGCCTGATAAAGAGTCTCTTTTTGGATCGGGTTCGTGACCACGGCGGCGGCTTCGCCGCGGACAACCAGTTCGACGGCGCGTTCGATCGATTGCTGAACCGCCGGGGCGTTGGCCGGATTCAGGGTTCCCGGAATCACGGGCGCGGCCAGCGGCTGCGGCAGGACCGGCAGCGCGTCGGCGAAGCGGGCAGCGGCTTGCGCGGCGGAACCGACGGGCTCAACCGGCACGTTCAAGTGAAGGCTGTCGGCGAGTTGCCGCAGGCGCGCCGGATCGTCGAGCGCCACGAACGGATGGCCGTTTTCATGCCGGGCCAACCATGCCTTCAAGGTCAGTTCGCCGCCGACGCCCGCGGGTTCGCCCATGGTCAACGCGAGAGGCAAGCCGTTACGGGAGTGTGCGGCCGGGCGGGCGGTCATATCCGGATGTCGATGAAGGCGGATCGTCTGAGATCGCGCAGGAAGCGCCGCGATGCCGTCCGCAGCCGCTCGTTCAGGAGCATATTCTCGACTTTGCGGCGCTCGTCGATTTTCGGTTGTTCCGGCGCCTTGGATTCGATCCGCTCGCAGACCATAAGAATGATCACGCCGGTTTTCATTTCCACCGGTGCGCTTGCTTTGTTGACGGGCAGGTTCGTGATGGCGTTGCGGATGTTCATCGGCAGTTTTGCCATGGTGACCGTGCCGATCTTGCCCGATAGCGGCGAGCCCAGTTCCTTACCGGCTTTTTCCATGTCCTGACAGTTCAGCACGGTGTTAGCCATGGTTTTCGCCAAGTTCATTTGCGACGCTTTTTCCGCCGGCTTCGCGTTCTCCGACAGGGGCAGGAACAGTTGTTGCAGCGTGACGGTGGTATCGGCGTTGGCCCGCGCGGCCTGAATCTGGCTCGGCGTGCGCCGGTCATGCAGGTGCAGTAAGTAAAAGCCGGTTTCGGTCCGGATCGGGGCGGAGGACTGCCCCGGCTGCATCGCCAGGAGCGTTTTGTCGACGGCCTGCCCGAGCGAGCCTTGCCGCAACCAGCCCCGATGGCCGCCGGAAGCGGCCGAGGCGCTGCGCGAGAAGCTTCTGGCCAGGCTTGCGAAACTGGCGCCCTTTTGAAGCTGCTGATGAAGACGATCGGCGAGACTTCGAATCTTCTTCTCTTCATCGAGCGAATCGACGGGAAGGAATATCTCGGAAATGCGGTGTTCCGGCTTGTCCTTGTTTTCCCGGATTTCGGCCAGCCGCTCGTTGATTTCCTCCTCGGAGACTCGCAGTTGCGTGCCGAGGACACGGTTGGCGACTTTATTCCAGGCGATTTCAGCTTTGATCTGCGCAATCATGGCGGAGCGGGGAATGCCGTTCCGATCGAGGATCGTATCGAGTTGGCCTTTGTCGATGTTGTTGTTTTTTTCGACCTGAATGATGGCACGGTCGATCTCCGAGCTTGTCACCCGGATATTGCGCCGGGCGGCCTCTTGAAGCTTGAGTTTGTCGTCGATCAGCGAGCGCAGGATTTGCGGAATCAAACGCTGGCGTTCTTCGTTATCGACGTTTTTTGCGGAGGAAAACAAAACCAAATTCAATCGGTTCTGCAGGTCGTAAAACGAGATGATTTCGTCGTTGACGATGGCGGCAATGCGTAAATCCTGCTGCGCGTGCGTTGCACCGCCAATGAACATAAAGCAAATAAACGGCAGGAAAATACAAAGTCGCTTCATGGTCTTATCTGTTCTTCCGCGATCGGTGCCTGCTGTTGTCCGGACCTTGCCGGCGGCCACGGGTTCCGTGGCGCCGTGATAAGCCGCCGAGTCCGGTGATTTTTTAAACAGCGTAAACAGGTCACAGTTTCAGGTTCTTAACCTCTCCGACGGTCTTCAGAATAAGCCGGATAAAGAAGGCATCCGTCGGCTTGAGGTCGCGGTCCTCGAAGAACGAACGCGATGCATTAAAGGAGGCGTAACAGCATTCATTTTCATACGCAACACTCATGCCTAGAGTTCGGATTTGATCCGCTTTCAGGTCGCGGACGGTCGAGAAGTTTACCCCCCAGTTTTTGGTGATTTTCGAAGCAAATCCGAACGTGACTTCTTCGCGGTCGAAAAACTGGGTGTTGGCGGTCTGGTCGAGGAAGGCATACGTGGCGCTGAGGCTGGCCGCGCTCGTGCCGACGCTGGCCGATGCTTCTGTCTCGCGCGGCTCGAAATTCTTCTTGCTCAGGCGGGTGCGGTAAAGGAGGTTGATGTATCTGCCGGGCGAGACGTCCGCCTGCGCGACAACATCCGAGAAGTTGTCCTCTAATCCCGAATTTTGGGGAAAGGTGTTGTCGGCTTTCAGCCGATAGCTCTGGCCGACCGTCAGGGTCGTTTTGCCGGCACCGCCGCCGTAAACCCCCCACTTCAGGCCGTAATTGAATCGGGGACCGCTCTCGACCCGATCCAGGCCGGTGAAGCGATTGTTGCTGAAGAGATTGGAGGTGTTGAAAACGAAATCCTGGCTGTCTTCGTTGGGAATGGCGCTGCTGTTGCCGCCGTAGGGGCTGACGATGGCGGAAACGATGGGCTCGAAAATCTGATGGGTCGAGCCGGACGCGCTGTAGCGGATGAAGGGCAGCCGCCAATCCATGCGCGCTTCGGGGGTCAATCGCTTGGCGAAGCCGGAGAAGGTCTTATCGACGTTCGCCCGCGCGACTTCATCGACGTAATAGAAGTCGCCCTTCATCGAAACCGAGAATGCATAGACGTCTCCCAGCGGGCCGATCTTATGGGGTGCTTCCCACCCGGCCTTGACGGATAGGCGGCGCGAGTCGGCGCCGGCCGTGCGGGTCAGCCCCATGAGGTTCGCATCAAGGATGGTCCGCCCGCCGAACCGGTCGGCTTCGCCGATATGCTTGAATTCGGCCAGCGGGAAAATAATCGGTGTCGTGCCCGATCCGACATTATCGCGCAAATCCTGAAACAGATACGTATTCACGGATGCATAATTGCGGTAACGGAAACCTTCGGCGAAAGCGTTGCTGACGAGGCTTTGGCGGGAGCCGAAGGTGTTGAGCGTATCGTCGGCGGTGAAGCCGTAGCGGCGCATGTAAGTGTCGTTTTTCGAGTAATTGACGTCAAAGCCGGTACGCCAAGTGTCGTTGATGTCGTAACGCGCTTTTGTCGCCAGGTGCCAAAAAAGCTTGTCGCGGGAATCTTCCGTGATGCTGCCTCTGAAATCGATTTCCCCGTCCATGCCCCGGTGACGGACTTCCGTCGCCAACACCGGCCCTTCATTGCCCGTGTAGATCGGCGTGATCGTCATGTCCGTTTGGGGGGAAATGACGTAGAAGTAGGGGATTTGGATGACCGTGCCGAGGTCGGAAGAACTGCCGGAGTTGGGAAACAGAAAGCCGCTTTCGCGCCGCACGGTCGGGTCGGGATGCGCCAAATAGGGCGTATAAAAAACGGGTACGCCGAACACTTCCAGCCAGGCATCGGCATATTCGATTTGCCGGCGCTTTTTGTCGTGAACGACCTTGACGGCCTTGATCTGCCATAGCGGCGGGCGCGTCGGGTCCTCTTTGCATAAATTGCACGGCGAATAGACGGCATTGCGAAGTTC
>JAVJPD010000360.1:0-2488 GCA_040216475.1 Rhodospirillales bacterium | reverse complement strand
AGCGTTTTGTCGAACCGTCATAAGGACAGCCAGGGTAATCCGGCGAAGATCGCCAAGAATTCGAACTGGCACACCGATCACACCAATCAGGAGCGGCCGCCGAAGTACACCGTGCTGTACGGAGTCGAGGTGCCGAGCAAGGGCGGCGGCACGTCGGTGTGCAACATGCACGCCGCCTACGAGGCGCTTCCCGAGGATATAAAGGCCCGCATTACGCCGATGATGACGGCGAGCACCCTGATCAGCAGTACGCGTCTGAAAAACGGCAATCCGGATGTCGTGCGCGAGCAAATGGAAGCGAAAACGCCACCGACGGTTCATCCCCTGGTGCGCACCCATCCGGAGCGCGGCACCAAGGCGATTTGGTTTCACAAGGGCAAGATCGAGAACATCATCGGTATGTCGCCGGAAGACACCCAAGATTTTCTGAGCGATCTTCTCGAGAAGACATTACTCGAGGAATTCATCTACGTGCATGAATGGCGGGCCGGCGACTTGCTGTTGATCGACAACCGCAGCGCCATGCACAAAGCCGGTTTCGATTACGACCACAACGAACACCGTTTGCTCTATCGGATGCTGGTGCGCGGCGACCGGCCGTATTGATTCCGCTCGCGGGACGCTTTTTCGAACGCTTACGATAACTAAAAAACTTTTTGACAAAATAAAATCTTCTGGCGCTCGAAGATTAGTATTCTATAATTTACCCATAAGCGCGTTTTGCGCAACGGCATTCCCGATCTACGGGGGGCTTCTTCAACATTGGGAGGTTAGATCCATGAACAAATTTCTCGTAGGAGGAATTGCATCCGCGGCGCTGCTGCTGACGGCTACGGCCTCGTTCGCGGCCGGGGATAAATACAATCCGAAAATCGTCGAAGCCGCCAAGAAAGAAGGCGAAATCGTCGTTTACAGCAGCACCAACCGCGCAACCCTGAAACAAGTCTGCAAGGGATTCGAGAAGAAGTTCGGCATCAAGACGCACTGCACGCGCAAAAGCACGAGCGGCGTCACCAAGATGGTATCGGCGGAACAAATGGCCGGCAAACTGCGATGCGATATCCTTTCGGTCGGCGACACCAGCATGTTTTCCTACTGGGAGAAGAACGGCTTGCTGGAGCCCTATAAAAATCCGATGAACGTCAAACACGTCAGCCAGCGGTTCATCGACAAGAACGGCTATAGCCACCAATCGCGCTTCACCTACTTCGGGATCGGCGTGAACTCCAAACTGGTGGCGGAAAAGGACCGCCCCAAGGACTGGACCGACGTGCTCGATCCGAAATGGAAGGGCAAGATCGGCATCGCCAACCCGAAAGATTCCGGACCGGGCCGGTTGTGGCTGTCGGGCATGGTGAGCAAGTACGGCTGGGAATTCATCGAGAAGCTCGCCAAGCAGAAGCCCCTAATGATCAAGAGCTCCTCGACCGCTTATAAGATGCTGGTTTCTGGGGAAGTGTTGCTCACGATCCCCGGCTCGGAGCACTCGATCACCAAGCGCAACGCTCAAAAAGCGCCGGTCGCTCTGGTCTATCCGAAGTCCGGCGTCTACGGCAAGGACAGCCGCATGGCGATCTGCAAGGGTGCCAAGCACCCGAACGCGGCTCGGCTCTGGATCGATTACGTGACTTCGAAAGCAGGGCAGGCGATCATGACCAAGTACGGCGCCTATCCGCCGATCCGCACCGACGTGCCGCTCTATCACAAGCGTCCCGATCCTTCCGCGCTGAATGATGAACGGGTTAATTGGATCACCAACGAGCACCTGGAAAAGGAAGGCCCGAAGGAGCGTAAGAAGTTCGAGAAGATTATGCGTTCCGCCATGGGCAGCTGAACGAAAACCGACGTACGGACAACCCCCGCGCCAATGCCGGTGCGGGGGTTTCCCTTCAAATCAAGTTCCGGCCAACCCTCTCGGCTCGGGGAGACCCATCATGGCGTTTGATTATAAAAAAGGCGGCCTCGAAAGCGTCGCCGACGGCGTTCACGTTTACATCGGACCCGGGGGCAGTTCGAATAACGGTATTATTCTGACGGACGAAGGCACCGTTTCCATCGACAGCTTCATCACCAATTACGACGGCCTGATGCAATCCATCGAGCAGGTGACCAACCGCGCCGTCGGCACGGCGATCAATACCCACGACGATGCCGATCATTACACGATGAATCACGTGTTCCGCCGCCAGGGCGCGACGATCTTCGCCTCCGACGTCTGCCGCGAACGCATTAAGACGAAGATGGGCATGGGCGTGTGGATCGATAACCTCAAGAGCCGCAATCCCGCGGTCGCGCACGAGCTCGACAAGCCCGAGGAGATGATCCCGCATGTCGGCATCGAGGACGCGGTAACGCTCATGCTGGCCGGCGAACAAATCGATCTCATTCACGTCGGCCACGGCCATTGCCCAGGCGATCTGATCGTCAACCTGCCCGAACGCGGCGGCGGCGTGCTGTTCGCCGGCGACCGGCCGGGCTGGAACGCGCT
>JAVJPD010000359.1:0-3610 GCA_040216475.1 Rhodospirillales bacterium | reverse complement strand
GGCTAACCGCACCATAACCAACCGCGTCGTCATCGTTCACGACCTCGAACAGGCCACGGCGGCCCTGCGTGCGGCCGATGCTTGTAATTGCCGCGTGACGTTGCGCAGCGCGCCGAACGCCGCATCCTATTTAAGTGCGGGTGTGTTCAACGCGATGATCGAAGCCGCCGCCCAGGCGGTGCCGGAGGCGCGCTTCGACGCGGTGTTCGATTGCGGCGCCGAACCGGGGCTGGCCCTGAACGCGCTCCGCCACGGCGTCAAAGCGGTCAGGGTCGATGTGGGCGACGACGTCCTGCGCAAGGTCGCCGACATCGCCGGGCAGCTCGGCGCGGCGGCCGAACCCTACGACGACGCCCCCGTGCTCGACCTCGCCGCCGAAAAAAACGAGAAAGACCCGCAAGCCGCCTGCCGCGACTGGCTTAACGCGGCGTAACCGGCTACATACGCACCATGACCGAAACCGAAACCGAAACCGATACGCCGCGCTGCCGGCTTTATCTGATCACGCCGCCGCACTTCGATCCCGCTGCCTTCACCGGCGTTCTGGCCGAGGCGCTCGACGCCGGCGACGTCGCCGCGGTGCAACTACGCCTCAAGGACGTATCCGACGACGATATCCGCAAAGCGGCGGAAATTCTTGCGCCCGTCGTTCAATCGCGCGATGTCGCCTTCATCATGAACGACCGCCCCGACCTCGCCCGCGCCACCGGTTGCGACGGCGTTCACATCGGTCAAACCGACGGTACCTACGAAGCGGCCCGCCGCATCCTGGGCGAACGGGCCGTCGTCGGCGTCACCTGTCACGACTCCCGCCACCTCGCCATGGAGGCCGCCGAACGGGGCGCCGACTACGTCGCGTTCGGGGCATTTTTCCCGACCGGAACCAAGGAAACCGAACACCGGCCCGATCCCGCCATCCTGAGTTGGTGGAGCGGCATCATGACCGTGCCGTGCGTCGCCATCGGCGGGATCGCCGTCGAGAACGCCCCGCCCCTGGTCGCCGCCGGCGCGGATTTCCTGGCCGTCGTTTCCGCCGTCTGGAACCACCCGCAGGGCCCCGGCGCGGCGGTCAAGGCCTTCAACCGGGTCTTCGACGAGACCGAGCGGAAACCCCTGCCCTAATTCCATTTTCCCCGAAACGCCAAGCCGTTGCCTCGGCGCAGGCAACCTGTTAGGTTCCGCGCCGCACAATTCGCTTTACCCTCATTTAGCATACGGTTCGACGATGAAGATTAACGGGAATGCCATTCGCCCCGGCATGGTGATCGAACACCAGAACCGGCTTTGGCGGGCCGTGCGCACCCAGCACACCCAGCCGGGCAAGGGCGGCGCTTACTTACAGGTTGAATTAAAAGACATCCGCGACGGCACCAAACTCAACACGCGGTTCCGCTCGGCGGAAACCGTCGAGCGTGTCCGGCTCGATCAAAAGGACTACCAATACCTCTACAGCGAAGGCGACATGCACACCTTCATGGACAACGAAACCTTCGAGCAGATGTCGATCAACGAAGACATCATCGGCGAGGACCAAACGCCGTTCCTGCAGGAAGGCATGACCGTCACGGTCGAATCCTACGAGGACA
The DNA here is from genome assembly GCA_040216475.1 of Rhodospirillales bacterium. Lineage (GTDB taxonomy): Bacteria > Pseudomonadota > Alphaproteobacteria > Rhodospirillales > CALINB01 > CALINB01. The sequence continues at coordinate 2,024 of JAVJPD010000359.1, read as the reverse complement.
GCCCGATCGCCGTGCAACTGCCCGATACGGTCGTCCTCACCGTCACCGAGGCCGATGCGGTGATCAAGGGGCAGACCGCCGCGTCTTCCTACAAGCCGGCGATGCTCGATAACGGCGTCAAGACGATGGTGCCGCCGCACGTCGAAACCGGCACCCGCGTCGTCATCAATACCTTCGACGGCTCCTACGTCGAACGCGCTAAGGATTAACGGCATGGCGGCCACGACATTCGGTCGCTCGGCCGCCTTGAACGTGATGGTGAACGCCGCGCAGAAAGTCGGGCGGCGCCTGGTTCGCGATTTCGGCGAGGTCGAACATCTTCAGGTTTCCAAGAAAGGCCCGGCGGATTTCGTCAGCACGGCGGACAAGGCCGCCGAACAGATCCTGTTCATCGAGCTGCAGAAAGCCCGGCCCCGTTATTCGTTCCTGTTCGAGGAACGCGGCGCCATCGAGGGCGCGGATACCTCGAACCGCTGGATCGTCGATCCGCTCGACGGCACCACGAATTTTCTGCACGGCATTCCCCACTTCGCGATCTCGATCGCGCTCGAGCGCGACGGCGACCTGCTCGCCGGCGTCGTCTACAACCCGGTGGTCGACGAACTGTATACGGCGGAAAAAGGCTGCGGCGCGCATCTCAACGGACGGCGTTTGCGGGTTTCCGCGCGCAAGCAGCTCGACCAAGCCTTGTTCGCAACCGGCATTCCCTTCAAGGGAGTCAAGGACCACCCCGCCTTCCTCAAGCAGCTCGAGGCGATCATGGCGGTCTCCTCGGGGGTCCGCCGATTCGGCTCGGCGTCGCTCGACCTCGCCTATGTCGCCGCCGGACGCTACGACGGTTTCTGGGAAACCGGCCTGCAGCCCTGGGACATCGCCGCGGGCATCGTCCTGGTCCGCGAAGCCGGCGGTTTCGTCAGCGATATCAACGGCGGCGGCGAAATGCTCAAAAGCGGCGATATTTTAGCGGCAAACGACTTACTCCACGACTCCCTGGGCCGGATTTTGCGGGAAACCGGCACCGTTTAACCGGCTTTTCCGCCGCTTTCTTTCCCGCCATCCCCCGGCAAACCGGTTGTGCGCCAAGCGCCCCTTGGCTATGGTGAGTCCGCTCGAGTCGGCGCCGCCGCGAGCGATACACGCCCGGCAAGGGTGGGAGGAACAGGAACACCATGACGATCCTGCAGAGAGAATTCATCGTGAAATCCTATCGAACGCTTCTCAAGACAGGCTTGACCCTGTCGCTCGCGCTGTTTGGCCTGTGCCTGAGTGCCGCCGTGTCCGACACCCGGGCCCAACAGACGCCTTATTACGATCTGAGCACGCCGGAAGTGACCGTCGATCTCAGCGTGCTCAACGACGGCGGTATCGGCGGGCCGCGGGTCGGCGCCGTATCGCCTTCCGTCGGCGGCGGCAACCTGCTGATGCCAGGCAGCCAGCCCCCCTCCTCGCAGTTGTTCGTCAAACCGCAGCGCAAGCCGAGCGTTGCCCCGCGCGCGCCGCAACGAACGGTCAAACGGAAAGCTGGCAAACCGCGCGCCAAATCCCAGCCGACCCGGACCGCATCGAAACCGGCGCCCAAGCCGCGCACGAAACCCGAGAAAAAGAAAAAAGCACCGTCGAAACAGGCCGCCGTCGAGCCGAAACCGGATTCGGCGCCCGTTTCCGCCGCACCGCCGCCGGCGCCCGCGATCCCGGGCGCGCCCGCCGTCGCCGATACGCCGCCGCCGCCGGCGCCGTCCACCGCCACGGCACCGACGCCGCTCGATCCCGAAAAGAAAACCGCCGCGGCGTCCGGGGAAAATAAAGAACAAGCCGCCGCGACTCCAGGCACGGCCGCGCCGTCGTCCGGCGACGGCGGCAAGAGCGTCCAGATCGTTTTCGCGGAAACCTCGGCGAAAGTGCCCGGCGCGATGACGGCGAAGCTCAAATCCCTGGCCACGGAACTCGAGAAAAAGGATACCCTGCGCCTACAACTGAAAGCCTACGCCGGCGGTAAGGACATGACGCCCAGCAAGGCCCGGCGG
>JAVJPD010000358.1:0-3519 GCA_040216475.1 Rhodospirillales bacterium | reverse complement strand
TGGCCGGCGCCTCGGCGGGGATATACAGGCGCCGTTCCTCGCCGTCCCAGGGGATCGAACGGCGCCGCCGGTCGGGTCTGAAGAAGTCGTTGTTTTTGATGAAAATCCGGTGGCGTTCGATCACGGTGCAGATTCGCTGATAGATCAGCTTGGCCGAGACCGGTTTGGCGAGATACTCGGTCATACCGTGATCGCGGGCATGGCAGACGTGACGAACTTCCGTATTCGCCGTCACCACGACGATCGGCACGAACGGGTTGGGGCTTTCCGGGCTTTTGCGGATTTTATCGAGCAGGTAAATGCCGTCCAACCCCGGGGCCCAATCGGTCAGGACCAGATCGACGGATTCCTTCAGGAAAATCTGATACGCGGTATCGCCGTCGCCGGTTTCGCGAATGGCGCGCATGCCGAGCTCCCGCAGGATCTGGCGGATGATCCGGCGCATGAAATCGTGCTGTTCGACGAGCAGGACGCTGATGCCTTGCAAATTGTAACTGTTCAACGGTTTGTCCATGGAGAGCTTCTGGGAAATGGGACGCCGGGTCGGAACGCCGAATGCAGCCGGAAATACGCCCTCGTCTGTTGTCCGTGTTTCCTGCCGAAATCGGCCCGGCGACCGTCCGTGTGTTCTGCAAGGGAGGCAGTTTAAGGGCGGATGCTGACAGTTAGCTGAAGGCAAAAATTTTTTTAACGCGGCGGAAAATCGGCAAAATTTTGCTTTTAAGTCGGCGCCCAGGGCATAAGATACCGGGCATAAGATACTATGTGACAACAGAAAAAAATTAACGGGAAGGGAAACAGCGTGAATTTCCGTCGCCTCTGGGCGTTGACGGCGCTTGCCGCTTTATTCTATCCGACGGCGGCCACGGTTGCCGAAACACCGGCACGGGCCGCCGCCGCCGACGCGGCACAGCGCAAAGCCACGATCGTGGTCGGCCGCGTCTCCGGCAACCCCCGCAGCACGTATCCCAAGCTCGATAAATTCGCCGGATATCTCGCGCATAAACTGCGCCCGCTCGGTATCACGCGGGGCGAGGTGCGCATCGTACGGAGCAGCCGGCAGATGATCCGGCTTCTGCAGGAGGGTAAGATCGACTTTCTGTCGGAAACGATCATGTCCGCCTTACTGATGCAGGAGCGCGCCAAGGCCGAAATCCTGTTGCGCGAATGGAAGAAGAAGCGGGGCTGGTACTGGTCGATCATCATCGCGCGCTCCGAAAGCAATATCCGGGGGCTGCCGGATTTGCGGGGCCGCAAGATCGCGTTCGAGGACCCCGGCTCGACGGTGTCGTTTCTGGTTCCCTTGGCGTTGCTGCATCGGGCGGGGCTGCAGGCCGTTCGGCTGAAGTCGTTCGCCGATCCGGTGCCGCCGGGCAAGGTCGGCTATGTCTTCGCCGATAAGGAGATCAACATCGCGGCCTGGGTCGAACGCGGGTTTGTCGACGCCGGGGCCTTGAGCAACTGGGATTGGCGGAGCAAGAGGCGGACGCCGCGTTCCATGCGCGAGGACATGGAGATCGTTTTCGAAAGCCGGCCTCTCATCCGCTCGGTTTTCGTGGCGCGCGCCGGCCTGCCGGAAGCGCTTAAGCGGCGCACCAAGGAGATATTGCTCGGCATGGACCGGGATCAGGCCGGCAAACGTATTTTGAAAAGTTATTTCAAGGTCAAGAAATACGACGAGATTACCGGCGAGGTGGCGGAAAGCCTCGAGGAGACTCGGAAGCTGTATTCGCTGATCAGGGACCGCATCGGCTAAATGTATCCCCGTTTTCAATTCCGTTTCGCCATGGTGCTCATTGCGCTGATTTTGATCAGCGGCATGGCGATCACCTTTATTCAATTGCGCAGTCAGGGATTTTTCCTGGAGGAGATGAACCGGTCCTCGGCGATGGCCATGGAGAAGGCCCTGCTGGAACAATCCCGGAAGAAAGCCCGGAACATGGCGCATCTGATTACGTCGATCATCGCCAACCCGCTCTATTACGGGCGGCTGGATGTTCTCGGATCGTTCGCGACGGCGATGAGCCGGCGTTCGGACGTCGATTACTTTTACATTCTGGGCACGGACCTGAAAGTTCTTCACGACGGCACCAAGCATATCGACGCCTACGGCAAGGACATGAAAGACCCGTTGACCGAGGCGGCGTTGACCCAACGTTCCGTTAAATTCCAGTCCGAGGAAGCGATGCTGCACGTCGCGGCCCCGGTCAGTATCGGCATGGAAATCATCGGCGTGATCAAGTTCTGCGTTTCCATCAGCGATTTTCAGAAGGATATCGCCCGCCTGCACGGCGTGTTCGGCGAGGTCGAACAAAGAACGAAAAAGGATATCCTTTATATCTCTTTCGCCCTGGCCGGCATCCTGTCCCTGCTGGGCGTGGTCTTCAGTATTTTCATCGCCCGTTGGCTGAGCCGCCCGGTCGAGGAGTTCTTCAAGCAGCGCAACGACGAATTGGAAAATTCGAACGCTTCGTTGCACGAAGAAGTCGTCGAGCGGCGTAAAATCGAACTGGCGCTGCGCCAAAGCGAGCGCCGCAGCCGCGACTTCGCCGCCGATGCCGCCCACGAACTGCGCACGCCCCTGGCCGTGCTGCGGGCGCAACTGGACAGCCTCGAGGATAAAAAAGTCGCCGAGACGTTGCGCGAGGACGTCGACGACATGGCGCGTATGGTCGAGCAGTTGCTGGCCGCGACCCGGCTCGATTTCCTCACCGTCAACGCGAACGACCGGGCCGATCTGTCGAAAATATGCCGGCGCGTGGTCGAGCATATCGGTCCTTACGCGTTAGGCCAGAACCGTACCATCGAGGTGATCGGGGCCGATGCGCCGATTTGGGCGCGCGGCAACGCGTCCGCCCTGGAGCAGGCGGTGCGCAATCTGGTCGAGAACGCGATCAAGCATTCCAAGGCCGGCACCACCGTGACCATTCAGCTCGACGACGAACCCGCCATTAAGGTGATCGACCGGGGCGAGGGAGTCCCCTATGAACTTCGGAATTTCATTTTTCGCCGGTTTTGGCGCGCCGACAGCCGCGGCGGCGGGGCCGGCCTGGGCCTCTCGATCGTCCAAAAAACGGTCGAAATCCACAACGGGTCAGTCGATATCGAGGATAATCCCCAGGGCGGCGCGATTTTTACGATACACTTGCCGCGGGCGGCATGAGAGAGTATCACCACCCTTGAAAAGGTAAGAACGGAAGAGGCATTGCCGCGGCGGGTGACGGGCAATGCCTCGTTTAGTGAAAGACGGCGTTTTCGTTCGCGAAAGCCTTTGCATAAAACGGCATCGGAACGGCGCTTTAAAAGGTAGGGTTATCATGCTCTGACGGAAAAGACGTCCATCGGCGGTTGCGCCCGGTGGGCGGAAGGAGCATGACGTGGCGCACAAATTGAGAAAGATCGACGTTTCGGCGGGAATCTTCTGGGTCGAAGCCCCGGATGCCGGCGTTTACATCCTGTGCGGCTCGCCGGGCGACGCGGTCAAGCACATGATGCGCCGCGGCCTGATCGTCGAGATCG
>JAVJPD010000357.1:0-2217 GCA_040216475.1 Rhodospirillales bacterium | reverse complement strand
ATGCATCTGCACGGCATGTGGCAAATCCTCGATAACGGCAGCGGACGCTTCAACCCGGCAAAACACACCATCAACATCGCGCCGGGCATGACCGTTTACGCCGACATCGAGGCCGACGCCGAGGGCGAATGGGCGTTCCATTGCCACCTCATGTATCACATGGCGACGGGCATGTTCCGCAAAGTCGTCGTGGAACGATCCAAGCCGAACAGCTGAAAAGGACCCTTATCATGCAAGTCTCAACAAACACGGGGCCTTTAAAGCACGTATGCTTCGGCCTGCTTCTCGCAATCCTTACGGCTTCCCTCATCCTCGCACTGCCCGCCCGGGCCGAGGTTATGGACAACAAGGTTTTCACGTTCCTTGAAGTCGAGCGGCTCGAATACCGCGCCAACGACGGGCGCAACTCGCTGAACTGGGAAGCCCAGGGCTGGGCGGGAACCGACGAGCACAAATTATGGCTCAAGACCGAGGGCGCCCGGCTCTCGAACGGTGCCTTCGAAGACGCCGAGGTCCAGCTTCTCTACAGCCGGATGATCTCGGATTTCTTCGATGCCCAGGCAGGCCTGCGTTTCGACATCAAGCCCGAACCCCGGCGCGGCTTTTTCGTGCTCGGCCTGCAAGGTCTCGCCAAGCAGTTCTTCGAGGTGGATACCGCGTTGTTCGTCAGCGACGACGGCGATCTGTCGGCGCGGTTCGAGGCGGAATACGAACTGCTTCTAACGCAAAAGCTGATCGCGCAGGCATCCCTCGAAACCAATATCGCGGCTCAGAAGGTACGCCGGCTCGGGGTCGGCGCCGGCCTCAACGATATCGAGTTGGGCCTGCGCCTGCGCTACGAGATCGTCCGCGAGTTCGCGCCCTATATCGGCGTGCACTGGGAGCGCAAGCTCGGCCGTACCGCCGATTTCGCCCGTGAGGAAGGCGAGGATATCGATACCCTCGCGTTCGTCGCCGGTATCCGATTCTGGTTTTGACGGCGGATTAGCTTTTCGACGGCACCACGGCGGCGAGTTGCACCTCGCCGTCGCCGTTTTGCATGACCTCGATCTCGGCGCCCGCCGCGCGCGCGAGCCGCGTGGTGAAATACCCCTGCACCGTGTGTGCGCTCAGATCGTCGAGCGGGAAATCGGCGGCCATCGCGGCGTAAATGTCGTCCTTTACCGCCGCGCCCTTACCGGCGGCCGTCAGCGCGATGCCGCAACCGTCCCCGATCTCGCCTATATGCACGGTGAGAGCGCCGCCGCGCGGCAACGCGCCGATACCGAGCAGCACCATGTTCAGGATCAGTTTGGCGGCGTCCCTCGAAACGGCGGGCGCCGCCGCCGCGTCCGGCCAGTCAAGAACGACGTTGCCGCCGTCGGTGAAATCCGCCGTGAGGGAACGGATATCCTTCAAGGCGCCGGGCCCGTCGTCGCCGCCGAACCCGAAAGCGGCGCGGAAAAACGCGAGACGGCGCGAAGCCTGCTTGGCGCTGACGTCGATCAACGAGAGCGAGTCGCTCAGCATGCCGGGGGAATCCTCGATCAGCTCGACGCCGTTGTTCATGGCGCTCACCGGCCCGACGAGATCGTGGCATAACCGCGAGCACAAAAGCTGCATGATCCGAAGCTCGCCGTCCGCCATTTTCCCGTCGATCCCCCGTTCCGGTTGCCCTTGATCGGATCCCGCCCGATATGTTCCTTTGTATGCGACTCCGGGCCGCCCCGAAAGCTCATAACGGTGCCGAAACCGGGGCGTGGTAGGGTAAAAAACGCGGTGCAATCGGCGGTTTCCCCGGCTCTGGTATACTGTATAATGGCCCCGCGCCATGGCGGAAAGTCCATGGTTTTCAAAGGGAAAAGGCGCAACGCCGGGATCGATCATGGCAACCACGACAACCGAAAAACCCACCGTGTTCCACGGGCGCAAGGGGCGCTCGCCGTTTTTCCCCAAGGGACGCCAACTCGATTCGGAAGCCCTCGCGGACGTCCGGGCACTGTTGGGCGACGAACCGCGCCGGCGCGATCTGCTGATCGAGCATCTGCACAGGATTCAGGACCGCTACGGCCACCTCTCGGCCCGCCATCTGGCCGCCCTCGCCGAGGAGATGAAGCTCGCCATGACCGAGGTCTACGAGGTCGCGACCTTCTATTCCCATTTCGACGTGGTGCGCGAGGACGAAACCCCGCCGCCGGCACTTACAATTAGAGTTTGCGACAGCCTCACCTGCGAAAT
>JAVJPD010000356.1:0-1189 GCA_040216475.1 Rhodospirillales bacterium | reverse complement strand
CTTTTCGTGATGCGATCGGATATACGCCGATCAGTTGGGACGAGTTGAGCCATTGGATTAGCTGGTCGCATAAGTATTTTCTGGCGGACACCAGCCACCATCCCGACTTGGCAATCCATTACACTACTTATACCCGCGCGTGGCCTTTATTGATTGCCGCAGTGCAAATACCCTTCGGCGACTTCGTTCCTCTGCGCGGCGTTGCCATGCAATTTCTTCTGCATCTCGCCGTCATCTCCTTAACATGGGATATCGTAAAAGAAATTACGGCGCGCGAATTGTCATTCGGTGCCCGGCTCGCTAAGGCCACGGCCTGGTTCATCGTTCTCGGATTACTTACGGCAGAAGCCCTATGGCGGTTTATGCCGCTCGATCTATTGATCGAACGGCCGTTGCTTTATCCGACTGCCGCGCTGTTCGTAACATCCTTTCTTGCCCTTCTATCGAGCGAACATCGTTTAAAACTGGCCGCTGCCATGGGATTTTTTCTTGCGGCCACCTATTCCATGAAGGTTACCGGCACGACCGTTGCCGTATCGGCGGCGATTATGTGTTTCGCATTATGGATCATCACGCTTAAAGACCATGCTCTTACGGCTCCGCGGGCATTGACACGGGAATGGAAGGCCGTCACTTGGTATGGTTTAAGACTTTTGCTTTTAATTCTTGCTCCTTTTTTGATTTTGTACGTTTCGTGGAGCATTATCGGCGAGACGTCGAAATTTTGCCTGACGGCTCCTTTTAAGGTTATGGCGGAACAACTCAAGGCCGGTACGTTTTTTGCCGGCTTTAACGAACAGGCCCCTAGGGTTTTCGGTGGCCTGCTTTCTTATATCTCAACCTATAAAACACCAATCACCCTCCTTGCCGTTTTAGGCCTCATAACCTCTCTATCGCACCACCGCTTGTGGATACCCATGGTGGCCGGATGTTTCCTGATCGCAACCGTGTTTGTCGCCCTATCCCTTGCCTATACATTGTGCATTACCGACTACGAACGCGACACCTTGATGTCTCTGCAACGTTATTTCCGATTTGCATTGAGAAATTTACACTATACCGGCCTTATCGTTCTGCCTCTTGCGGGCTTTGCCTTGCTTGCCAGACTCGCTCCTGATTTTGCGAATCGCATTCGGCGCTCAAAAATATTGCCGCTCGGCATCATTCTCGTCTGCCTGCCTCTCTTCGG
>JAVJPD010000355.1:0-6691 GCA_040216475.1 Rhodospirillales bacterium | reverse complement strand
GCCGGAGCCAATTAAATCAGGGGGTTAGGCCTTAAACAGCCTGACTCCCTGGTTTCATTTCCGGGCTGGGGCAATACTGGGGACAGCCCCAATAATTTTTCTGGTCACCCAAATCAGGTGAGATTTTTCAATCTCTGACGTACCCTCCTGTTTATCCTCGTTCATAAGTTGGTTCTGTTCAGGCTTTGATCCTCTCGTGACCGAATCGCATATTCCTCCGGTATAGCCGTCCAGGCTCGAATGCGGGCGCCGGTGGCGGTGTAGTACTCGATCTTGCACTGGGTCTGGGGATGATGCGGTGCAATCCTAAAGTCGAGACACCGACTCGAATCCTTATTGAACCAGCGGCGATTTGGCGCCCTCAAGCGCGATGCCCTCGATCTCGGCGTTGCCGATCAGGATTTGAATGTATTGATGCACCGCGCGCCGCCAAGCGTTGTCCCGAAGATAGAGCGCGATCTTCTCCCGAACGGCGTCATAAGGCAATTCATGGCCCGGCGATCGCGCCTTGAGATAGAGAACGTGATAGCCGAAGCGGGTCGGCACCGGCACCGGACAGATCGTGCCGGGGACGATCTCGTTCATGAAAGTCTCGAGCTCCGATGTCGTCTGGCCGGTCGTCAGTTGACCAAGATCGCCGCCGTCCCGGGCGGATGGGCAGGCCGAACGGCCCCGCGCCAGGACCGCGAACCGGGAAACATCCCCATCGAGATCCTTGATCGTCGCTTCCGCCAAGCGCTTGGCCTCGGCGCGCGCAGCCGCGTCGTCGGGAGCTGCCGGAAACAGAATGTGAGCCGCCTCGAAGAGAGTCGGCGAGCGAAACCGGACTCGGTTGTTGTCGTAATAGCGCCAGCAGGCATCGTTGTCCGGTTCCGGAATCGCAACTTCCCTTTCGATGAGCGCACCGAGCAGTGCCTCCTCGTCGGTTTCTTCTCGCTCCGACGCCGCCGGCGGAGCGAGATCGATATCGCGCGCCCGTTGCACCAACAACTCGCGCACCACCAAGGCGCGTGCCGCCTGGGCCACGGCCTCATCCCGACTTGGCGCCGGATGATATTGGGCCTCGCAGTCGACCATCTCGGAGTCGATCGCCACGCCGTTAACGCTGATCATGCTTTCCTCCCGCGCGGCTGGCGCCGGGTCCGCACGATCTGATACGGACGGCCGACATACCAGACCGGCGCGCTCCAGATATGCACGAGGCGGCTGAAGGGAAACACGAGAAAGACCGTCAGCCCGAGGAAAATATGCACCTTGAATACCCAATGGGAATCAACGATCAAGGCGGCAGCGCCGCCGCGCAACGTGACGATATGCTGCGCCCATTCCATGAAGAGAACCATATTGCCGCCGTCGAGATGACCGAGCGAGAGCGGAATCGTAATCATGCCGAGAATAAGCTGCACGTAAAGCAGCATTAGGATGAAAATATCCATCGCGCTGCTGGTCTTGCGGATACGAACGTCGAACAGGCGCCGGTGGATCAACAGTGTCATCCCGACGAAACACATCGCGCCGAACAGGCCGCCGAAGACGATGGCCATCATTTGTTTTGCGCTGTGAGAGATGCCGATCGCATCGAATATCCAAATTGGGGTCAGAAGCCCGACGAAGTGCCCAAGAAAAAGGCCGAGAATGCCGATATGAAAAAGATTGTTGCCCCAGGTAAATTGACGTTTGCGCAAAAGTTGACTCGAACCGCTGCGCCACGTGTATTGCTCGCGGTCAAAGCGGATTAGACTGCCGAGCAGAAATACCGTCAGCGCCAGATAGGGGTAGTACCCGAAAATCAATTCATGCAGAAAATTCATGATCGTACTCCCCTAATGGACTCAGCATCCGCCGCGCGGCATGAAGGCGGGCGGGCCGGCGGGCGCGGCAATACCCGGTGACTCCGGCCCGAACGTCACCGGCTCTTCCGACCAATACGCATCGAGCCCTTCGGCGTCATTCGCATCGTCGGAATCGGCCTCCAGAATTTGACGCAACTGCGCTTCGTCGAACGTGCCGCCGGCCAGCGCGACCAGTGCCTCAAGCACGGTTGCATAGGGCGACTCGCGCTCCTCAAGACGAATCCGAAGCCCCTCGAGTATCGCCGCGGCATCGGCGAGCAAGGCACGCGACGCTTTCTCCCCGATCAACGACAAAAATTCACACAGCAACGGCAGAAAGTCCGGTAACTCGCGAACGCCGATTTCGAAACCGCGCATGCGATAGATCGCCGCGAGCCGGGCCATCGCCGCGCCGCGATCGCGCGACTCGCCGTGAAGATGTTCGTACAGATGCAGCGACAGCGTCCGCGAACGGTCGAACAGAGAGACATACTCTTCCTGCAGCGTCATGAGCGGCGTGTCCCTGAGATGCCGGTACAGCGGAGCGAGGGCGGCGAGCGTTTTATCTTTCAAAAGCCCTTCCGCCGCGATGGCGTCGCCGATCTCGTCGAGCGCCTCGATCAGGGAGTCCTCCGGGTAGGTCAGCAGCACGCCGAGTGCCTTGAAGGTCCGCATGTCAGAACACCTCCGTTGGCGTTTTGAGCCCCGACTTGCCGCCGAACAAGCTGAAGTCGCTGATTCCGTCCGAACATCCGTTGCCGAATGAAAACCCGCAGTCGCCCCGCAGGCCGTGGGCATCTTCCGATTCCTCGCGATGGGCGGTCGGAATGACGAACCGGTCTTCGTAATTTGCGATCGCCAGATAGCGGTACATCTCCTCGATCTGCGCGCCGCTCATGTCGGCCTGCTCCAGAACCCGGTTGTTGAGGCGGCCCTCGACGTGCTTGTCGCGCATGTAAACGCGCATCGCAAACATACGTTCGAGCGCCCGGACGATCGGCTTCTCGTCGCCGGCGGAGAGCAGATTGGCAAGATACTTAGTGGGAATGCGCAGCTTTCCGACGTCGGGCACCTCGCCGTTGAAACCGATGTAACCGGCCTCCGCCGCCGATTGGATTGGGCTCAACGGCGGCACATACCATACCATCGGCAGCGTGCGGAACTCGGGGTGTAGCGGAAACGCGATGCGCCATTCCACCGCCATTTTATAGACCGGCGAATTGCGCGCTGCCTCAAGCCACGCGTCCGGCACGCCCTCGGTCCGCGCCTGGGCGATCACCTCGGAATCATTCGGGTCGAGAAACACGGCCAGTTGCGCTTCGTAGAGATCCTGCGGGTCCGGCGTCGCCGCCGCGGCTTCGATCCGGTCGGCATCGTATAGGAAAACGCCGATATAACGGATGCGTCCGACACAGGTCTCCGAGCATACGGTCGGCTGACCGACTTCGAGGCGCGGGTAGCAGAAGGTGCATTTCTCAGCCTTGCCCGACTGCCAGTTGTAATAGATCTTCTTGTACGGACAGCCGCTGACGCACATCCGCCAGCCACGGCACTTGTCCTGATCGACCAGGACGACGCCGTCCTCCTCGCGTTTATAGATCGACCCGGAAGGGCACGCGGCGACACAGGTCGGGTTGAGACAGTGCTCGCACAACCGCGGCAGGTAGAACATAAAGGTGTTTTCGAACTCGCCGTAGATTTCCTTTTCGATATCCTCGAAGTTCTTATCCTTAGATCGCTTATCGAATTCGCCGCCGAGAATTTCCTCCCAATTCGGCCCCCACTCGATTTTCTTCATCCGCTCGCCGGTGATCAGCGAAACCGGCTCCGCCGTCGGCATGGTCTTCGATTCGGGCGCCGTCTGAAGATGTTGATAGTCGAAGGTGAAAGGTTCGTAATAATCGTCGATTTCCGGCAAGTCGGGATTGGCGAAAATTTTGGCGAGCACCCGAAACTTGCCGCCGATACGCGGCGTCAACTTGCCGTTCCGATTGAGCTTCCAGCCCCCGTTCCAGTGATCCTGATTTTCCCACTCCTTGGGATAGCCGACGCCGGGTTTGGTTTCCACGTTGTTAAACCAGGCATATTCGACGCCGGACCGCGAGGTCCAGACGTTCTTGCACGTCACCGAGCAGGTATGGCACCCGATACACTTATCGAGATTAAGGACCATGGCGATTTGCGCGCGGATTTTCATGACGGCATCCCCTTTTCCTCTCGATTTATTCGACGGCCGGCGAAAGTGCGGCTGGATCACCGTGCAAATTAATCCAGTCTACCTTGTTCATCTTCCGGCAAATCACGAATTCGTCGCGATTGGAGCCGATGGTGCCGTAATAGTTGAAACCATAGCTCTGCTGGGCATAGCCGCCGATCATGTGCGTAGGTTTCACCACGGTGCGCGTGACCGAATTGTGGATACCGCCCCGTTGGCCGGTGATCTCGCTGCCGGGCACGTTCACGATCTTTTCCTGGGCGTGGTACATCATGCACATGCCGACCTTGACGCGTTGGCTGACGACCGCGCGCGCGGTCAGCGCACCGTTCAGATTGAAAAGCTCGATCCAATCGTTGTCTTCGATCCCGGCATGTCGAGCGTCGGTTTCGGAGATCCAGACGATCGGCCCGCCGCGCGAAAGCGTCAGCATCAGAAGATTGTCGGTATACGTGCTGTGGATTCCCCATTTTTGGTGCGGCGTTATGAAGTTCAGGACGATCTCACCGTTGCCGTTGTCGTGCTTGCCGAGCAACGTCTTCACGGTCCGGGTGTCGATCGGCGGACGGTAAACGCAAAGCGTTTCGCCAAAGGCGCGCATCCAGGGATGATCCTGGTAGAGCTGCTGGCGGCCGGTCAGGGTTCGCCAGGGAATTAACTCGTGAACGTTCGTGTAACAGGCGTTGTAACTGACCTTCTCCGATTCGAGGCCGCTCCAAATCGGCGAGGAGATGATCTTGCGCGGCTGCGCCACCAAATCGCGGAAGCGGATTTTATCGTCCTCGCGCGGCACGGCCAGATGATCGTGCTTGAGGCCCGTTGACTTCGAGAGAGAATTCCAGGCTTTGACCGCGACGTGGCCGTTGGTCTCGGGCGCCAATGTCAGGATGACCTCGGCGGCGTCGATATCGGTCTCGATGCGGGCGAGTCCCCGGGTCGGTCCCGGATCGAGGACCTCGCCGTTGAGCTTTTTCAGAAAGGCGACTTCCTCTTCGGTTTTCCAAGCGATGCCCTTGCCCCCGTTGCCGGCCGTCGCCATTAACGGGCCCAGCGCGGTAAAGCGCTTATAAGTGTTCGGATAGTCGCGCTCCACGACCACGACCTGCGGCATGGTCTTGCCGGGAATCGGGTCGCAATCGCCGCGCTTCCAGTCCTTGACGTCGGTCGCTTGGCCGAGTTCGGCCGGGCTGTCATGCATGAGCGGCACGAGGACGGTGTCCTGCTCGACGCCGAGATGGCCCTCGGCAAGCTCGGAAAACTTTTCGGCGATGCCCTTGAAAATATCCCAATCCGAACGCGATTCCCAAACCGGATCGACCGCCTTGGTCAGCGGATGGATAAAGGGGTGCATGTCGGAGGTATTGAGGTCGTGTTTTTCATACCAGGTTGCGGTCGGCAGCACGATGTCGGAGTACATGCCACTGGTCGACATGCGAAAGTCGATGGTCACGACGAGGTCGAGCTTGCCCTGCGGGGCCGTCTCGTGCCAGACGACCTCGCGCGGTTTCGCCTCGCCTTCCTCGCCGAGGTCCTTGCCCTGCAGGCCGTTCGCGGTGCCGATCAGGTGCTTCAGAAAATATTCGTGCCCTTTGCCGCTGGCGCCCAACAGATTGGAGCGCCAGATAAACAAATTACGCGGAAAGTTACGCGGATTGTCCGGGTCCTCGCAGGACATGCGAAGGCTGCCCGATTTCAGTCCGGCAACGAGGTGATCCTGCGGCGATTGCCCGGCCTTTGCCGCCTCTTGCGCGACCGACAGCGGGTTGACCTCAAGTTGCGGCGAGGTCGGCAACCACCCCATGCGCTCGGCCCGAACGTTATAATCGATCAGCGAGCCATCCCAATCGCCCTTCTCCGCCAGCGGCGAAAGAATATTTCCCACCGTAAGTTTTTCGTATCGCCATTGATCGGTGTGAGCATACCAATAGGATGTGCTGTTCATCTGACGCGGGGGGCGTACCCAGTCGAGCGCGAAGGCAAGCGCGGTCCAGCCGGTCTGCGGACGCAGCTTCTCCTGACCGACGTAATGCGCCCAGCCGCCGCCGGATTGGCCGATACAGCCGCACATCACGAGCATATTGATAATGCCGCGATAGATCATGTCGGTGTGGTACCAATGGTTCAGACCGGCGCCGAGAATCACCATCGAGCGCCCTTTGGTCTTGTCCGCGTTCGACGCGAACTCACGGGCGACCGCAATGACGTGATCGCGTTTGACCCCGGTGATCTGTTCCTGCCACGCCGGCGTATACGGTATGTCGGCATCGTAATCGGACGCGGCGTTGCCGCCGCCGAGCCCGCGGTCGATCCCGTAATTCGCAACCAGCAAGTCGAACACGGTCGTAACGTAAACCTCGCCTTCGGCGAGCGCGAGTTTGCGCGCCGGCACGTTGCGCTCGAGAACGTCGCCGTGGCCGGTCGCCGTGAACGGCGCGACCGCCTTGCCGCCGAAATACGGAAACGCGACCGGAACAATCTCGTGGTCCGTATCGATCAGACTGGTCCGCAGATCGGTGTCACCGCCCGACGCATCCTTTTCCTGCAGATTCCACTTTCCCTGCTCACCCCAGCGAAAGCCGACGGAGCCTCGCGGCGTCACAATTTTTTCGCCAGCACGGTCGATCGCAACCGGCTTCCATTCGGG
>JAVJPD010000354.1:0-3152 GCA_040216475.1 Rhodospirillales bacterium | reverse complement strand
CGTCAATCCCAACGGTAACATTACCAAATCTCAATCGCTGCAAGAGAAATTCGCGCCGCCGACCTACGTGCAACTCAAGCCGTTCATGGCGCCGGTCCGCGAAGGCGACGGTACCGGCACGACTCCGGTGACGGTCTTTCTCGAATCCTACCGCAGCGATTGGATCGGCACGATCTGCCGGCATCATCCGCGCATTCGCGACGTCGTCCTCACGCTGTTGTTCCAGGCGCCGATCAGCGCCGCCGGCGGGCCGGACGATCTGGAAAACCTGGAATACAACCTGGTGGAGCCGATCAACATGGCGCTCGGCCACAACCTGGTGAAATCGGTGCGCGTCGTCCACGGCGCCAAGAAGATGTCGAGCGGCGCGGTCGCCCGCCTGCCGTTCAACTCCTCGGGATGCAAGGGCATCAAGGATATTCGCGAAGCCCTCCGTTGAAATTCCTCTCAGGCGCAGTTTTCTTGCTGGCGTTGTCCCGGCCCGCTAAATTTCCACGATAAACGGCGGACCGGGACTCCGGCATGAAACCGGCGATGAAAATTCATAGCGACCGTTCGGCGGGCGTCGCCTTCATGACGGCTATCGCCGCATGCTTTTGCGGCAGCGGCGATGCTTACGCCCATGCCGGCGACATGAGCGCGCCGACCGCCGCCGCCGGCCGCCCTGATCGGCGGTTGGATCGCCCTCATCCCTCCCCGGGCCCGTCCTCTCCCGCGCATCGCCCTGATCATGCTGGCGCTTGCGGTTCGAAGCTGATTTAGCAAAGAGACGCCAAGGGTCGAGCATGCTAGGATCGCGCGCATGAAGGACGAAATCTTCACCATCGAGGACATTTACATCCCCGTGAAACGGCGCAAGACGCTCGATCCGGAAAAGGTCGCGGCGCTTGCCGAAAGCATTCTCGAGGAAGGCCAACGCACGCCGATCCAGGTGCGCCACGACGGCAAGCGCTTGGTTCTGGTCGAGGGGCTGCACCGCCTGGAAGCCTGCCGTTCCCTCGGCGAGACCACCATCGTCGGCATCAGCGTGCAGGCCAAGCAACGATAGTATGGTAGAGATTTACGTCGACGCGGACGCCTGTCCGGTCAAGGAGGAAACCGTGCGCGTCGCCGCCCGCCACGGCCTGAAAACCTACATGGTCACCGACGGCGGCATCCGCCCGAGCCGCGATCCGATGGTGGAACTGGTGATCGTGGCGCAAGGCGCCGACGCCGCCGACGACTGGATCGCCGAACATATCGCGGCAAACGATATCTGCATCACCAACGACATCCCGCTCGCCGCGCGCTGTCTCGAACGCGGCGCCTTCGCCCTCAAACCCAACGGCGAGACGTTCTCGGAAAGCGGCATCGGCATGGCCTTGGCGAACCGCGAACTGATGCAAACCTTGCGCGAAACCGGAGAGATCACCGGCGGACCGCGGCCGTTCTCGAAGGCCGACCGCTCGGCGTTTCTCGACCGCCTGGAAACGACCGTGCAGGCCGCACGGCGGAAATAAGGGCAGGCCGCACGGCGGAAATTTAAGACCTACAAGGCCCACGTCATCTTCGTCTTGCAACATACTAATACTATGGTATGACTGCTGCGGGTCCGAACCGACCCATTGTTCATCCGCTTCGCTCAACGGCGATCCGAGGCAGGATCACGGTTTTTCCTTCAGCGAGTGCGTTTGCCATGAATGAGAACGATCGACTGCCCTCGATCATCGACGTCGAGGCCTCCGGCTTCGGCCCCGACAGCTATCCCATCGAAATCGGCCTCGCACTCGACAACGGCGCGAAGTACTGCTCGCTGGTCCTCCCCGCTTCGGACTGGACGCACTGGGACGACGAGGCGGAAAAGGTCCACCGCATTCCCCGCGACATCCTGGAAGATCACGGCAAGCCGATGAAACGGGTCGCGAACGAACTCAACGAGCTGCTCGAGAACAAAACCGTCTATTCCGACGGCTGGGTGGTGGACCATCCCTGGCTCGTCAAGCTGTTCGGCACCTGCAACATCGCGCCGAAATTCCAGACCAGCTCGCTCGAAATGATTTTGTCGGAAGAGCAAATGGAAGCCTGGCACGACACCAAGGACGTGGTCCTGAGTGAAATGGACCTCAAAAGGCACCGCGCCAGCTACGATGCCTACATCATCCAGCAGACCTGGGCCCGCACGCGAGGCGCCGGCCGATCATAACCCCGTCAGGCGTGGATCAAGTCTTTTTGAATGAACCAGGTGGTGCGGTCGAGCGCGAACTCCTTCTCGACCCCCTCGATCAGATCGGAACCGAAACCGGGGCGCTCCGGCAGGATCGCCTTGCCGTTCTTCACCACCGGCGGGTGCGTCAACAGATCGGCGAGCGGCCACACCGGATCCCATTCCATAAAAGCGTTCTCGACCACGTGCGGCGGCGCGGACGCGTACAAGTGAATGTTCGCGAGCGTGTTCAAGCCGCCGTCGCAATGGGGCACGTACTTGCGGTTCCATGCCTCGACCAGGGTGATGATCTTGCGCACCTCGGTGACCCCGCCCGACTTGGCGACGTTGGAGAGCACGAAATCGATGCCGCCGCGCTCCATCAGGCGCTTGACCGTCCAGCGGCCGAACACGTTACCCCCGGTTGCAATCGGCACCGGCGAATTTAACGACAGCTTCGCCATGTCCTCGACGTTGTTGGGGATCGAGAACCGGAACGGATCCTCCACCCAATGCACGTTGTAGGACTCCAACATGCGGATCGCCTTCATCGCGGCGGTGTATTCGCCGTATTCGGAATTCACGTCGATCAGAATCTCGATACCGTCGCCGAACGCCTCGCGCAACGCGCGCACGGACTCGACGTCGCCCTTCTTCGGATAGCCGCGCCCGCCGCGCAGCTTGAACGCCCGGTAGCCTTGCTCGTAGTAACCCCGCGTCTCGGCCACCAGATCGGCCATGTTATCCAGATCGCGCCAACCGAGCGTATGGCCGCCGACATAGAGCGGCACCTCTTTCGTGTGCGCGCCGCCGAGCAACTTATACACCGGCAGGCCGAGCGCCTTGCCCTTGATGTCCCAGAGCGCAGTATCGATGCCGGCAATGGCGCCGATGGCGGCCGAGCCGAGCTGGATCGTGCGCGCGAACATCTTGGTCCAAAGCTGATCGCTGTCGAACGGATCGGCGCCGA
>JAVJPD010000353.1:0-3132 GCA_040216475.1 Rhodospirillales bacterium | reverse complement strand
TGACGGCACCGCGGGGGATTAAAACGGACTTTTCTCCGTGATTTGCAAACTTCGTTCTAAGCGGCATGTGCCGCCTTCAAGGCTGCCTTGTTTGCCGCTGGCGTTCCTCGAATTTTTTCTCGTGTCTTCCGCCTCTTTTTTCGTGCCCTCGGACCGTGCTTTCAGACAGGCAATATATTCACCGACTTTCGCCATGTAATCGGACATATTCCGCTGCAGCGGTGTCTGAGGGGCGGACGTTGGTATGTCTCCTTCTGATCCAGGCAGATCGGTGTGTTCGGAACCGCCGTTAAAGCGGCCGCCGTGTTCGGGTCGATCGGGTTAAGGAGTCGGTGCCGCCGAAAAACGCTTACGGAGAGTGGATCTCGCGATCCCGATGATAGGCGTCGTGAAAGTCCTTGAGCATTTGGCCAACGTCTTTGTTGTAATCGGCGCGTTGCAGCAGGCCGCGGATCACGAAGCAGGCGAACGAAACGGCTTCGGCCTTGCCGCGCAGGCGAAACTCGCTGGCAAACCGTTCCAGATCGTCGTGGATCGATTTGCGGGCCATCACGTTCAGTTGTTTTTTGACCAAGCGGTGTTTGTCCCGCCATTTCTTTTGCGCTTGGGACGTAGCCATGTCGCCCCTCCTCTATCGTTGAGATAGATCTTCCTGGTACCGTTAATTCTACTAGTAGAGTAGAATCGCGTCAATCGAATTACGATTCGGTAAAATATTAAAAAATACTTAGGACGCCTGCCGCTGCGCGAAACGCGCCGCATTCTGCGCGTCCAGGCGGACTTTCAGGTTGATGGCCTGTTCCGTGTCGCGGCGCTCGACCACCTCGCCGTGGCCGTACAGCCAGGCGAGCGTCGCGCCGTCCTCGGGTTTCAGCGACAGCTCAAGCAGTTCCATCGAGCGGGAAATCCGTTCGTCGATGGCCGCGAGCAGATCGCCGCACCCGTCCCCTGTCATGGCGGAAAGCATCACCACCGGCGCGTTCGCGCGCTGTACCTTGTTGAGCAGCGCCGCGCGTTCGTCGGGTGTCAGCAGATCGATCTTGTTCAGCACCTCGATCATCGCGTGTTCGAGGGTTTCGTCGATGCCGACGTCGCGCAGGACACCAAAAACATCGGCCTTTTGGGCGTCGGTATCGGGATCGGCGATGTCGCGCACGTGCACGATGATGTCGGCGGCGCGCACTTCTTCGAGGGTCGCGTGGAACGCGTTGACCAGTTCGTGCGGCAGATCGGAGATGAACCCCACCGTATCGGAGAGGATCACCGTGCGCCCCGACGGCAGGTCGAGCTTGCGCATGGTGGGGTCCAGGGTCGCGAACAACTGGTCCTTGGCGGTCACGTGGGCGTCGGTCAAGCGATTGAAAAGCGTGGATTTTCCGGCGTTGGTGTAGCCCACCAGGGCGACCACCTCGTAAGGCACTTTTGCGCGCGCTTTGCGGTGCAGCGCGCGGGTCCGTTTGACCTCCTCCAATTCGCGTTTGAGCCGGGTGATCCGTTGATCGATCAGGCGGCGGTCGGTTTCGATTTGGGTTTCGCCGGGGCCGCCCATGAAGCCGGCGCCGCCGCGTTGGCGTTCGAGGTGGGTCCAGGAGCGCACCAGCCGCGACCGCTGATAGGTGAGCTGCGCGAGTTCGACCTGCAAGCGCCCTTCCGCCGTGCGCGCGCGTTCGCCGAAGATTTCGAGAATCAATCCGGTGCGGTCGATCACCTTCACCGACCAGCCGCGCTCGAGGTTGCGTTGCTGCACCGGCGACAAGGCGGTGTCGACGATCACCACCGCGATCTTCTTGTCGCTGTTCTTGATTTCTTCGTGGATGCGGTCGACCGCGCCCTGCCCCAGGTACGTCGCCGGGCGGAGCTTGCTCAAGGGCACGGTTTCGGTGAAGGCCACGTCGAGATCGATGGCGCGGGCGAGTCCGACGGCTTCCTCCAGGCGCGCGGCCGGATCGCGCGCCGAGTGGGCCGATTTCAGGTACGGGTGGACCACCAGGCAGCATTCGCCGCCGTTCTGCGGTCGTGCCGTAAACGGATCGCTATGGGTCAAGTCAGCCGCTGTGCGTTAGTCGCCGGCGGACGCTTCAGCCTTGTCGTCCTTTTCCGGTTCGAACAGCTGAACCGGCGCGGAAGGCATGACCGTCGAAATGGCATGCTTGTAGACGAGCTGGGTGTGGCCGTCCCGGCGTAGTAAAACCGAGAAATTATCAAACCAGGTAATAATCCCCTGCAGCTTGACGCCGTTGACGAGAAAGACCGTCACGGGGGTTTTATTTTTCCTGACGTTATTCAGGAACACGTCTTGGACGTTCTGGGATTTTTCAGAGGACATGGAGCACCTCTCTTTTTATTTTTCAGTTATTATCAGGACCAGTGTTGTCGCATAGGGTCCCTAGATGCTTTCCAAAAAATGCAACTCATCTTTCGATGACCCCCCACTGGCTTCAATGGGGTAGCTTACAGATTCCGGAGGTGCTTGCAAAGCGCTAGACAGGCATCGAAATGCCATTCCGGGGGAAAATCGGCGAATTCGTCGATTTTGGGCGCTTCTCGGCGAATAAGGACCGGTACGCAGCCGGCATTGGCGGCACATTCCATGTCGATATCGGCATCGCCGGCGAACCAGACCGCGCGGCCGGGTAGGATTCCGCTGCCGTCGAGCGCCAGGGCGACCGGCGCCGGCGCGGGCTTGTCCTGGGCGGCGTCGAGCGCGCCGACGATGCGCCCGAAGTAACGCTCCCAGCCTAAATGAGCCGCTTCCTGGCGCAGGTAATCGCCTTTTTTGTTGCTGACCACGCCGAGATAAATGCCGTTGTCATAAAGCTGTTCGAGCATGTCGCGGGCATGCGGCGCGGCCTCGACTTTTTCGATGTGGATCGCGGCGTACCGTTCGTAGAACACGTCGCCGGCCTCCTCCCAGCGTTCGCCGAACAGGGCCGGAAAGCTGTCGCGCATGGATTTGCGCACCCGCTGCTTGGTTTCGGCCAGCGTCCAGGGTTCGAGGCCGTAGGCCGTGAGGGTCACGTTCAACGCGTCGTGGATCACCGGCCAGGAGTCGACCAGGGTGTTGTCCCAATCGAACAGAACGGCCCTGGGTTTCTCTAACCGGGGTTTAGGCGCCGCCGTCATGGTTGCGGA
>JAVJPD010000352.1:0-3171 GCA_040216475.1 Rhodospirillales bacterium | reverse complement strand
CACCTCGATCATCACGTATTCGCCCGCCGGCATCACCTCGTGGCCGCGCTGCACCGGTTCGCGCAGCATCACGTTGCGGGTGTCGATCCGCAGCGTGCCGCCGCCCGGCATGGCGTCGCGGGCGTTGACCGCCAGATTGACGATCACTTGTTCGAACTGGCCGCGGTCGACGCGCACCAGCCCGAGATCGGCGTCGCGCTCGATGTCGAGCTCGATCTTCTCGCCGATCAAACGGCCGAGCAGATTGGTCAACTCGGTGATGACCTCGTTCAGGTTGAGAATTTCCGGGGCGAGGGTCTGCTTGCGCGAGAACGCGAGAAGCTGGCGCACCAGGTTGGTCGCGCGGTTGGCGTTCTGGCGAATCTGCATGATGTCGGCGAACGACGGGTCCTCGGGGCCGTGGCGTTCGAGCAGCAGATCGGTGAAGCCGATCATGGCGGTCAGCAGGTTATTGAAATCGTGCGCGACGCCGCCCGCGAGCTGGCCGACCGCCTGCATTTTCTGCGACTGGGCGAACTGGATCTCGAGATTCTTCTGATCGGTGGTGTCGATGAAGTGCAGGATCAGGCCGGTGACCTCGCCGTCGCCGTCCTCAATGCGGCTGGCATAGAGAGACGTCGTCAATTCCTTCTGTGCCGCGCCGGGCATGCGCACCTCCAGATGCGCGGCGCGGGTTACGCCCATGACGATCTTGGAAAGCTGCCCGGCGACCTCGTGGCGGTCCTCCTTCGCCAGCCGGTCGGCGAACGGGCGGCCCATCACCGCGACCCGGTGCAGACCGAGCAGGCCGAGAAACGCCTTGTTGCATTCGGTGACGGTGCCCTTGAGATCGAGGATGACGATGCCGACCGGGGCCTCGTCGAACAGCCAGTGCAGGCGCTGCACCGCCTGGCCCCATTGGCCGTCGGCGCGCCAGGTGACGTCGCGCAACAATATCGAACGGCTGTAGAGCATGTCGCCGTCCGGACCGGTGCGTTCGGATTGGATCAAACACGCCTTGAACTGGCTCCCGTCGAGGCGGCGCAAGATCACCTCGCCGTGGGACGGGCCCTCTTCTCCCGTTCCGTCCCCTGTCCCGTAGCCGGTCCCGCAGCCGTCCGAGCTCTCGCCGTTTGCGCCGAGTCCGGGCAGTTGCGGCAGTTCGGTCTCGACCACGAATCCGGCGAACTTCTCGCCGCGCAACGCATTCGCGTCCTCGCCGCCGGTCAGCCAGCGCGCGAAGGTTTTATTGGCGTATTGAATGCGCCCGTTCGGATCGACGGAGAAAAAGCCGGCGGGCAGGAAATCGAGAAAATCGGCGATGCGCTCGTTCTCGGCGCGCTGTACGGCGGCCAGCTCGCGCACGGCGGTGACGTCGGCGGCGCTCCAGAACGCGAAACCGGGGCGGCCCGGGATTGGGCTCACCCGGATGCGGCGCCACTCGCGGCCCACGGTCGGCACGTGCAGGGGGAACTCGCTCTCCGAGGAAACGCCGGAAAGGGCGGCGGTGCGCAGGCGCTTGAAGGCCTCGCGCGCCTCCTCGCCGTCATTGAGGATCGCGGCGATCGCGTCCAGGGAGTTCGCCATCGCGAACAGGCGGTGAAAGGACGCGTTGGCGTAAATAAACCTGCCGTTCCGATCCGTGATCAAGCGGGCCTCGGGATGGGCGTCGGCGGCCGCCAGCAGCAACTCGGCGACCGGGTCGTGCGGACGCAGGCGGAACACGGTCCACAGCAGGCCGGCGAGAGAAACGAGCGACAGCACGGCGAGCGCGATGACCGCGTAAAGGCTCTCGGGCAACCGCCAATAGACCAGCGCGGCGGCCGCGGCCAACACCCCGGCGCCGACGCTCCACGGCATCGGGCTCCTGGTCAGCCAGGCCGACAGCTCTTCGCCGTCGAGCAGCTTGGCGATGGTGTCCTTCTTCACCGGCAAGGGCACGCTTCTCTTCCTTCCGCCCGTCTTCCCGCCCGATATTATACGGCACCCTACGCCGGAAGGGTCCCTTTAGTGCGGCAGTTTCCCCTTGAGGCGCATGACGTAGCCGATCACCTCGGCCACCGCCTTATAATGTTCTTCCGGGATTTCCTCATCAAGCTCCACGCTAGCATAAAGTGCCCGTGCCAGCGGCGGATTTTCGACCACCGGGATGTCGTTTTCCTCGGCGACCTCCCTGATTCGGAAGGCCACCTTGTCGACGCCCTTGGCGATGAGTTTGGGGGCGGGCATCTTGTCCATCTTGTATTCGAGCGCGACCGCATAGTGAGTCGGGTTGGTGATCACGACGTCGGCCTGAGGCACCGCGGCCATCATGCGCGAGCGCGCCCGCTCCAGGCGCAACTGGCGGATGCGCGACTTGATCATCGGATCGCCTTCCTGCTGGCGGTACTCGTCCTTGACCTCCTGTTTGGTCATCTTCATCTGCTGATGATTGGTGTACTTCTGATAGAAGAAGTCGAGCCCGGCAATCACGGTCATGGCGGCAACGGTGCCGGCCATCAGCAAGAGAGTCGTATGCTGCACCCGGTCCATGGTCTGAACCACGTCGAGAAACGGGTACAACTCGAGGTCCTTCAGATACGGCAGCGCCAATCCGCCGGCGACCACGGCGACGATGGAAATCTTGATCAAGCCCTTGAGGAATTCGACCATCGCGCGGGTGCCGAACACGCGCTTGAAGCCCTGCAAGACCGAGACCTTGCGCCATTCCGGCTTGATCTTCTGCGGCGCCCACAGCAGGCCGGTCTGCACCACGCTGGCGAAGATCGCGACGATCACCATCACGCCGAAGAACGGCGCCATGACCTGCGCGAGATTGACCAACTCGCGCGCGAAGAAATGCCGGATATGACGCGCATCCATCGGAATCGTATCGGGCATCGTGATGAACTTGGTCATCACCAGATTCAAGTCGCGCATCATGACCGGCGTCAGGGCGACCAGCAGCAACGTGCCCGCGAGCAGGATGAACCAGCTCTTGATCTCGTTCGAGATCGCGACCTGGCCCTTGCTGCGCGATTCCTGAATCCGTTTACTTGTCGGTTCTTCTGTTTTGGATGATTGATCTTCCGCCACGGCTTATCTCGCCTCTATCTGCTTGCTCCAAGCGCTTACGGGATGAAGAGGCCCCGGAAGCGTTCTACGTAGAAATTCATGAACGTCATCATGATCCCGCTGAACGTGATCATGAAC
>JAVJPD010000351.1:0-9536 GCA_040216475.1 Rhodospirillales bacterium | reverse complement strand
TATGCAGCGGGCGATGGCGTCGGGCCGGCGCATCTTCGAGGTGCTCGACGTGCCGCTCGACTTGTAGGACAAGCCGGGCGCGCCGGAACTTCAAGACATCGAGCCCTCGATCGCCTTCGAGACCGTGACCTTCGGCTATCTCCCCGATCAACCGGTCTTGCAGGATATCGACTTCAAGGTGGCGCCGGGCGAAACGGTCGCGCTCGTGGGGCCGACCGGTTCGGGCAAGACCAGCATCACCGCGCTGATTCACCGTTTCTACGACGTTTGGCAGGGCCGCGTCCTGGTCGGCGGCCACGACGTGCGTGACGTGACCCAGCGTTCCCTCGGCAAGCACGTCGGCATGGTCTTGCAGGAGCCGTTCCTGTTTACCGGCACGATTTTCGAGAACATCCGGTATTGCAAAGACGGCGCCGGCCGCGAAGACGTGATCGCGGCGGCCAAGGCGGTCGGCGCGCACGACTTCATCATGCGCTTGCCGAAGGGATATGAAACGATGCTTGAGCAGCGCGGCAGCAATCTATCGCTCGGCCAGCGCCAGTTGATCAGCTTCGCGCGCGCCATCGTCGCGGATACGCCGATTCTGGTGCTCGACGAGGCGACCGCCAGCATCGACAGTTACACCGAACGCCGGATTCAGGATGCGCTCAAGATTCTGTTGAAGGGCCGCACCGGCATCGTGATCGCGCACCGGCTCGCGACCATCCGCGGCGCCGACCGGATCATCGTTTTGAACCGGGGCCGCATCGTCGAGACCGGCACGCACCGCGAATTGCTGGCGAAGAAGGGGCTCTATCACCGGCTGACCTCGATGAACTACGCCTCGTTCGACGATATTCCCGAGGAGATGATGCGCCGCGCCGCCGGGGAAGACGCGACCTGAGAGGCGCGCCGATTTACGGTGCCGGGGATATGGTTTAAGCTTCGGTCAAAGTTTATTGTTAAAGAATGCCGACATAGGGAGAAACCGATGAATAAATTCGACCGGGCGATGACCCGTCAGCCCTTGGTGCCGTTGTTGGAACTCGAGGCGTTCGGCCCCGCGTTCAAGGGCATGAGCGAAAAAACCGCGAAGAAGACCGGCCGGCTGTCGAACAGCGTGCGCGCGATGGCGCACGCCGACGAGATGGCCGCCGCGGTGCGCACGTTTTTGGGCAACGCCGGCGCCGGCGGCTCGCTCGATCCCGAACTGACGATCCTGATCCGCCATCTGGTTTCGAACATCAACACCTGCGTGTATTGTTCGAGCCATCAGCTCGCCAAGCTGGTCGACATGGGCGTGTCGAAAGACAAGATTCAAAATATCCATGATTACGCGAGTCACCCGGCATTCAGCGAGAAGGAGCGCGCGGCGCTCGATTTTGCGAAAGCCTTGGTCGTTGATTCGGCGAACATTTCCGACGACATCTGTGAGCGGTTCACGGCGAACTTCAACCCGCGCGAACGGGTCGAAATCGCGCTCGCGACGACGGCGATGGATGTGCTGAACAAGTTCAACGACGGCATGCGTATTCCCATCGACGACGAGGCGATTGATCTCGCCCGCCAGGCCGCCGACGGGTTTAAGATTTAGCGGGCCCGGGGGCTTACAGGAAGCGGCTACAGAACCACTTCGGTCGAGTAGCGCTGGCGCTTGATGCCGAAGCGATCCATCCACCTGCGGCGCGCGCGATGGCCGTCTCCGTGATTTCGTCGCCGAACGTCGCTGGATTGACCTTCATGTCCCAGAACGGCGTCTTCAGGCCGCAGGCCATCTCATGGCAGAGCGTGCGGAAATTTTCCCTGTCCGACAGGTCCCCGTAGGTGAACGGATAGGGACGGAAGAGCGGGTAATACCAGGCCACTTCCGGAACGGCGATGTTCGGATGACAGCCGAGGATGGCCATGATCAGGGTCGTGCCGGAGCGCAACCGTCCTCGAAAAATTACGGGCGACGACCGCGAGAAGATCCTCGGCGCCAACGCCGCCGAAATTTTCCGGGTGAAACGCTAGGCACGGCCCCCTTCCTCAACCCGGCTTGGTGGCGCGGCCGACTTCGTCTATACCCTGCGCCATGGAAGCGTTCGATCTCATCGTCATCGGTGCCGGGGCGGCCGGGCTCATGTGTGCCGGCGAAGCGTGCAAGCGCGGGCGTAAGGTTCTCGTGCTCGAACGCGCGGCCAAGGCCGCGCAGAAAATCCGCATCTCCGGCGGCGGCCGCGCCAACTTCACGAATCTTCATGCCTCGCCCGCGAATTTTCTGTCCGACAATCCGCGCTTCTGCACCTCGGCGCTCAAACGCTATACCCAGCACGATTTCATCGCGCTGGTCGAACGGCACGGCATCGCCTATCACGAACGCGATCACGGCCAATTGTTCTGCGACGGTTCCGCCCGGCAGATCATCGACCTGCTGCTCGAGGAGGCGCGCGGCGTCACGGTTAAAACGGGAATCGGCGTAACCCGCGTCGCCAAGGACGGCGATCGTTTCACCGTGGCGGCCGGCCGGGAAACGTTCGCGGCGGAGTCTCTGGTGATCGCCACCGGCGGTCCGTCGATTCCGAAAATGGGCGCGAGCGGTTTCGGTTATGAGATCGCGCGGCAATTCGGTCTCAAGGTGATCGAACCGCGCCCGGGTCTGGTGCCGTTGACGTTCGATGCCGAGACGTTGGCCGCGCTCGACGGCCTTGCCGGGGTGTCGCTGGATGCGACCGTCACGCTCGGAAAAATCCGTTTTACCGAGGCGTTGCTGTTCACCCACCGGGGCCTCAGCGGGCCGGTGATTTTGCAGATTTCATCCTACTGGCGGGTGGGGGATGTATTGCGCATCGATTTGCTGCCGGGTGTCGATGCCGACGCTTATTTAAAAGACGCCAAGAAAACGCAGCCGAGGAAAGAAGTCCGCACCGTTTTGGCCCAACGCCTGCCGGCGCGTCTGGCACAGCGGATCGTCGAATGGGCGGGTTGCGGGGGCCGTTTGGCGGAAACCCCCGACAAGGCCTTGCGCGCCTTGGCGGATCGCATCAACGCCTGGCGCGTGACGCCGGACGGCTCGGAAGGCGACCGCACCGCGGAGGTCACCGTCGGCGGCGTCGATACCCGGGAGCTGTCCTCGAAGACCATGGAGGCGCGGTCGGTGCCCGGTCTTTATTTCATCGGCGAGGTGGTCGACGTCACCGGCCATCTCGGCGGCTTCAATTTTCAATGGGCCTGGGCATCGGGCCACGCCTGCGGCCAGGTGGCGTAAAGGCATCAATAAAGAGATTAAGAGTGCGGCGCTTCCGGCGGCACCTCCGGGGGAAGAGGCGGCTTGCCGAGGATCATGTCGGCGGCTTTTTCCGCGATCATGATGGTCGGCGCGTTGGTGTTGCCGCCGATCAGCAGCGGCATGACGGAAGCATCCACCACCCGCAGGCCCTCGATGCCTTTGACCCGCAGTTGGGTATCGACCACCGCCGACTCGCTTGTTCCCATCGCGCAGGTGCCGACCGGATGATAGACGGTCGCCGCGTTGTCGCGTACGAACTGCGCGATCTGCTCGTCGGTTTGAACGGCCGGACCGGGGCGGAGTTCCTCGCCGCGATAGGGATCGAACGCGGGCGCGTGCAGGATGCGCCGGCAGAACGTGACCGCGCGCACCAGGGTATCGAGGTCGTCGGGCACGTCGAAGAAGCGCGGATCGATCACCGGCGCCGAAGTCGGGTCGGTATCGCGCAGCGTGATCGTGCCCCGGCTTTTCGGGCGCAGGATCGAGGCGTTCATGCTGATGCCGTG
This sequence comes from Rhodospirillales bacterium, assembly GCA_040216475.1. Taxonomy (GTDB): domain Bacteria; phylum Pseudomonadota; class Alphaproteobacteria; order Rhodospirillales; family CALINB01; genus CALINB01. The sequence continues at coordinate 5,783 of JAVJPD010000351.1, read as the reverse complement.
GCCGAAGGCGATCTTGCGCCCCGTATCGACGCGCATCGCAGGGGTGAAGCCGAACTGCACGTCCGGGCGGCTCAATCCGGGCAGCGAGCGCAGGAAGATCGTTGCTTCGTTGACGTTGCTCGCGAGCAGGCCGACCCGGTTGAGCAGGTAGTCGATCACGTGCCAGGTCAGGCGCGGCAGCGAGCGCAGCGAAACGCCGTAGCTCACGACGCTCGGGCTTTTCACGCAGAGGCTGACGGCGGCGTGTTCCTGCAGGTTTTTGCCGACACCGTTGAGCGCATGTTTCGCCGCGATGCCGTGCCTGGCGAGCTCCGTCGGGTCGCCGATGCCCGATCGCATCAGCACGGCGGGCGAGACGATGGAGCCGCAGCAAACGATGACCTCGCGCAATGCCTTGACCGTTTTGCGTTCGCCGTTTTGCAGAATTTCCAGGCCGGTGGCGCGGGTGCCGTCCAGAATCACCTTATCGGCGACGGCATTGGTGAGGATAATCAGGTTCGGGCGGTTCTTGACCGGATCGAGATAGGCGTTCGCCGCGGAATGGCGCCGGCCGTTCTTGATGGTCACTTGGCGAAACCCGACACCTTCCTGATCGGCGCCGTTGAAATCCTCGCGTCTGGGGATCTGCAGCGAATCGGCCGCCTGAAACAGCACGTCGACCAGCGGATTGGGCTTCTTGAGATCGCTGACGTTCAAGGGGCCGCCGGTGCCGTGATAGGAATCATGCGTGAAGCGTTCGTTGCGTTCGGAGCGTTTGAAATACGGCAGGACTTCTTTATACGACCAGCCGGTGCAGCCCGCGACTTCGGCCCATTCGTCGTAATCGAGCGGATGGCCGCGCGAATAGACCATGCCGTTGATCGAGCTCGAGCCGCCCAGCGCCCGGCCGCGCGGGATGCGGATTTCCCGATTCGCGGCGTTCGGCTGCTTCGCCGTGCGGTAGCGCCAGTTGAACGCCGGATGATCGATCAGGAACGTGATGCCGAGGGGCACCGTGATCATAAGGCTTTTGTCATTGCCGCCGGCCTCGATCAGGCAGACCCGGTTGGCCGGGTTCTCGCTCAAACGGTTGGCGAGCACGCAGCCGGCCGAGCCGCCGCCGGCGATGATGAAATCGAACGCGTTTTGTCCCGTTGTTTCGTGCGATGGCATGGTCCCGTTCCCGCAGATGGAGAGTGCCGCTGTCGCGGTTCTGTGACGTTTAGAATAGCCGGGATCGGCGCGGAGGCAATGCGCGGTGATGGAAACGGCACTTTATATCGTTAATATTATTAAAGCGCCGCTCACGCCTCGGCCAGCAGGGCGCGGATTTCGGGCAGACACGCGCCGCAGTTCGTGCCGGCCCGCAGGAGCGCGCCGACCTCCTCGGTCGATTTGAGCGCCAGGGTCGCGATCGCGTCGTTCAGGCGATTGAGGCCGACCGCGAAGCAGGAGCAGATGATGCGGCCGGGATCGGCCTGTCCGTTATTCGCCGCGCCGCTCAACAGCGCCGTGCGTTCGGCTGCATCGAGTTCGTTGGCGCCGAACAGCTCGGCGAGCCATTGCACCGTCGGCGCGTTTTGATAGATTTGATTGCCGCTCCGCAGCAACACGGAAAACGACGCGACCAGAAGAACCGCGAGAAGGGTCCAGAGTTTTTTCGTGCTGCTCATTGTAGGGTCCTCCTTGACCTTAGATCGGCGTATTCATCGGAGGCCGGATTCCGTTTTGCCGTTTCCGAACGGCGGGTCCGTTTTAGCGGTTTCGACGCGGCCATCGATTGGTGCACGAGGGCGAATAGTCGCGTATCGGGAATAGGAATTGTTCTTTACGACGCAGCTGCCCCCTTGAATCTCTCCGCAATAGGAGGGAAGTATGCGGTAAATGGGTCTTCGTTTCGAATCCGTACTAACCGCACTCGCCGCCGGGAATGAAGTTTAAGAGAACTATTTAAGCAATCGTCGTACTGACGGGTGCGCGGCCTAATTCTTGGGCAGACGGCGCCGGTGTGGCGCCGTCGCCGTCACCGGCTTGCGGCGATGTCGTCGCCGTCCCATAAGAACGCCGCCGCACGGACCGGGCCGCGCCTTGACCCGTACGCGGTATTGTTGTCGGATCGGGGCATGAGCGATTCCCATCAACCCATCCCGCGCTATCGGGCCTTCGCCGGGCCCGCGGTACTGACCCAGGGATTCCGTCCGTTCTTTCTGTTGGCGGCCGTGTGGGCGGCGCTGGCGTTGGCGGTGTGGATCGTGTCGCTCGAAGGCCGGCTCACCGTGCCGTCCGCCTTCGATCCGGTGTCCTGGCATATCCACGAGATGCTTTATGGATTCGTGATCGCCGCCGTCGCCGGCTTTCTCCTGACCGCCATTCCGAACTGGACCGGCCGCCTGCCGCTGCAAGGGATGCCGTTGCTGACGCTGGTCCTGGCTTGGCTGGCTGGGCGCGTTGCCTTCATCGTGCCCCTGCCCGGCGGCATCATCACCGCGGCGGCGGTCGACATGATTTTCCTGCCGCTGCTGTGGCTCGTCGTGTTGCGGGAAATTCTCGCAGGGAAAAACTGGCGCAATCTGCCGATGGTCGGGGCGCTGCTGCTGTTGCTCGCCGGCAACGCCTTATTTCATCTCGAGGCGCTCGGCGTGTTTGCCTTGGACGGCCTCGGCTGGCGCCTCGGCATCGCGGTGATGGTCATGCTGATCGGCCTGATCGGCGGTCGCATCGTGCCGAGCTTCACCCGCAACTGGCTCGCCAAGGAACGCCCCGGCGCAACGGAGCCGGTCGCGTTCAACGCGTTTGATCGCGTCGTCTTGCTGGCGACGCTGCTGGCGCTCGTCGCCTGGCTCATTTCTCGCGAAACAGCGGCGGCCGTGCTGCTCGGTATCGCGGCCGTACTGCAGCTCATACGGCTGGTCCGCTGGCAAGGATGGCGCACCGGCTCGGAACCGCTGCTGCTGATTTTGCATGTCTCTTATTTGTGGATTCCCGTCGGCCTCGGTCTGCTGGCACTGGCGCTGTGGCAGCCGGCGATTACGGAAACCGGCGCGCTGCATGCCTTCGCCGCGGGTGCGATGGCGAGCATGATCCTCGCGGTCATGGTCCGCGCGACCTTGGGGCACACGGGCCGCGCCTTGAGCGCCGGCGCGGGCACGGCGGCCGTGTTCGTTCTCGTCAACCTCGGCGCGGTGTCGCGCATCGCCGCCGCGTTTTGGCCGGATGTCTACCGGGAGCTCGTGATCGCCGGCGGTTTGGCCTGGTTCGCGGCGTTCGCCGGATTCTGTCTGATCTACGGCCCGATGCTGCTGGCGCCGCGCGTGGGCGGTCCGTCCGGGTAGGGTAGCCCGGGCGGTAAGCTCGGGAATCCGGTTGAAATCCGGGACGATCGCCGGACTCCCAAAATCGGCCGCTTGCGTTATAATCCGGGCAATTCGCACAATCCCGCGCAGATCAAAAACACACGACACCTTAATCAGGAGGGGGCTTATGGCTAGCGATAATCTCGGCGCCTACAACATCGAAGACCTTCGCCAACTGGCGAAAAAACGTCTGCCGAAGGGCGTGTTCGAATACGTCGACCGCGGCGCGGAGGACGAGATCGCGCTCAAGAACAACCGCGACGCCTATACGTCTCTCAAGATCAAGAACCGCGTGCTGGTGGACGTGTCCAAGCGTTCGACCGAGACCGAAATCTTCGGCAAGAAAATCGCGATGCCGTTCGGGGTGTCGCCGACCGGAACGGCGGGCCTGATGTGGTACGGCGGCGAAGCGGGCGTGGCCCAGGCGGCGGCCAAAATGGGCGTGCCGTGCACGGTCGCGCTCAACGCGCAGACCTCGATGGAGGAGATTTGGGAAAAGGCCGGCGGCAACCTTTGGTTCCAGCTCTACATGTGGAAAGACAAAGAGCTGAGCATGAAGCAGATCGAACGGGTCAAGGCGGTCGGTTTCGAAACCCTCATCATCACCGTCGACGGACCGGTCGGTTCCAACCGCGAATACAACCACAAAAACGGCTTTTCGATGCCGCTCAAGTATTCGCCGACCCTGTTCGCGCAAGTGCTGGCGAAACCGGGCTGGCTGTTGCGCGTGCTGGGGCGGCATTATCTCGAGCGCGGCGCGCCGACCATGGTGAACTATCCGCCCGAGCTCATGAGCAAGATCACCGATCCGGTGCTCAAGCACATGGTCACCAAGACCGACAATCAAAACTGGGACGACTTGAAGCGCATCCGCGACATGTGGCCCGGTAACCTGCTGATCAAGGGATTGCAGAGCGCCGAGGACGCGGTCATCGCCGCCGACAACGGATTGCAGGGCGTGGTGCTGTCCAATCACGGCGGGCGCTACGTCGACTGCGCGCCGGCACCCCTGCAGGTGCTGCCCGAAGTGCGGGCCGCCGTCGGCGACCGGATCAAGGTCATCATCGACAGCGGCGCACGGCGCGGCTCCGACATCGTGAAAGCCGTCGCGCTCGGCGCCGACTTGGTGATGTCCGGCCGTCCGACCCTATGGGGCGCGGCGGTTGCCGGACCGGACGGGTCCTATCGGGCGCTCGAAATCTTCCAAAAGGAAACCAGCCGCATCATGGCGCAACTCGGCCTGAATTCCGTCGAGGAGATCGGCCCGCACATCTTTTGGAACCCGCCCAGCTGGGTGCCGAAGCCCGGCGCGACGCTGAAGGCGGCAGCCGAGTAAGGCGTCAATCTCATGGCGAAAAGCGATCTCGGCGCCTACAACATCGAAGACCTTCGGCAAAAGGCGAAAAAAAGGCTGCCGACGGGTCTGTTTCAATTCATCGACGGCGGCGCCGAGGACGGCCTCGCGGTGCAGAATAACCGCGAGGCCTATACGCAGCTCAAGATCAAGAACCGCGTGCTGGTCGATGTTTCCAAACGTTCGACCGAGACGGAGATTTTCGGCAAGAAAATCGCCATGCCGTTCGGCATTTCCCCGACCGGTTCGGCCGGGCTCGTATGGCTCGACGGCGAGATCGGCCTCGCGCAAGCCGCCGCCAAGATGAACGTGCCGTGCGCGGTCGCGCTCAACGGGCTGACCGCGATGGAGGCCATCTGGGAGAAGGCCGGCGGCAATCTCTGGTTCCAGCTCTATCTGTGGGCGGATAAGGAGATGAGCCTGAATTTTCTCAAGCGGGTACAGGACGTCGGATTCGAGACCCTCATCGTTACCGTCGACGGCCCGGTCGGCCCGAACCGTGAATATAACGAGCGCAACGGCTTTTCCATGCCGATCGTGTGGTCGCCGAAATTGTTCGCGCAGCTGCTCGCGAAACCGTCATGGCTCGCGCGCGTGCTGTTGATGCATTATCTGCGTTACGGCGCCCCCAAGAAGGAAAACTATCCCGAGGAACTGTCGCGCAAAGTGACGGACCGGCACGCTTCCTACGTGCACGCCAAGTCCGACAGCCAGAATTGGGAAGACATCAAGCGCATCCGCGACATCTGGCCGGGCAACCTCCTGATCAAGGGGCTGCAAAGCATGGAAGACGCGGTGATCGCCAAGCGCGAGGGCCTCGAGGGCGTGGTGCTGTCGAACCACGGCGGCCGCTACGTCGACTGCGCGCCCGCACCCCTGCAGGTGCTCGCCGAAACCCGTGCCGCCGTCGGCAAGGATTTCAAGCTGATCATCGACAGCGGCGCGCGGCGCGGCTCCGATATCGTCAAAGCCATCGCCTGCGGCGCCGATCTGGTGATGTCCGGCCGCCCGACGCTGTGGGGCGCGGCGGCTGCCGGCACCCCCGGCGCCTATCGCGCGCTCGAAATCTTCCAAAAGGAAACCAGCCGCATCATGGC
>JAVJPD010000350.1:0-1954 GCA_040216475.1 Rhodospirillales bacterium | reverse complement strand
TAGAACACCGTGCCGAGGGGCTCGAGCATGACGAACGACCACTCCATCAGGTTGTATTTCACCTTTTTCCCGCCGAGAACCATGCTGCTCAGGTTCGATGTCGAGACGACGGAATAGCTCGAGCCGTCCGGTTTGGCCTTGGACTGAAACCAGTTGGAGCCCTTGATGCTGCCGCCGCCGGGAATGTGGCGCACGATGACCGTTGGATTGCCAGGCAGGTACTTTTTGAAGAAGGGCACGTACAGGCGGGTATAGTAGCTGCCGCCGCCGCCTTCCTTGAACGCGACGACCGCTTCGATGGTCTTGCCTTTGAAATCGACCGCGGAAGCGCCGGCCGGGATCAGCCATGCGCCGGCCGCGACGGCAACGGCGGATACGGCGCTGAGAACTTTTTGTGAATTTTTCGACATTCGTCTCTCCATGATAGGGAAGCCCTGGAAATGATGGGAGGCCCGGGAAGCCGGAACTTAAATCCGTCCGACCGGCGGGCAGTGGCGGATCATAGTCTTATTCCGCCCGGCTGAGAATATAAAACGACGGTTTGCCGGGAGAATTCGACCGGGACAGACAGGGAATAAGCGCGTTAGTCTTATTCCGGATCGAGACGAAAGGGAGGTGCTCATGGCAGAGGACGACGGGCTGGTCTGTGCCTATCTGCAACCGCCGCAAGGAACCTGGACGGAAATCGGCTGGGAGGAGGTTCGGGCCTGGACGCCGAAGGCGGGCCTTCTTTGGGTCCATCTGGACCGTACCGCCGAACGGACCAAGGCATATCTGCATGGCGAAAGCGGCCTCGATCCCCTGGTCGCCGAAAACCTTCTGGCCGAGGAAACGCGGCCGCGCGCGCTAGAAATCGACGGCAATCTTCTCGTGAGTCTGCGCGGGGTCAATCTCAATCCGAACGCCGATCCCGACGACATGGTTTCGCTGCGCCTTTGGCTGACGCCGTCTTATATCATAACGGCGCGCCACCGCCGGATCATGGCGATCAGCGATATGCGCGAACGCATCGAAAAGGGGCGAGGCCCGCAAACGGCCGGGGACTTTCTCGTTGAAGTCGCCGGACGATTGGTCGATCGCATGTCGCCGGTCATCGAAGATCTGGACGAAGCGGAAAACGACATCGAAGACAGGGTGGTGGCGGGCGATCATAAGGATTCCCGCAGTCAACTCGGCGCGTTGCGGCGCGAGGCCATCGGCTTGCGGCGTTATCTGGCGCCGCAGCGCGAAGCCATGTCGCGGATTCAAGGCGAGCCGATAAGCTGGCTCGACCCGCGCCAAAAGGCCCGGCTGCGGGAGATATCGGATCGAATCCTACGGTATATCGAGGATCTCGATGCGATTCGGGAACGGGCCGCCGTAATTCAGGACGAGGTCGCCAACCGCGTCGCCGAAGAAATGAACAAAAACATGTACATGCTGGCGATCGTCGCGACCGTTTTACTGCCGCTCGGCTTCGTAACCGGCCTGCTCGGCATCAATGTCGACGGCATGCCGGGCTCGAAGGAAACCCCGTGGGCCTTTTGGGCGGTAACCGGGTTTTTGGGGCTGTTTGTCGCCGTCGAGATTTATCTCATGCGTAAATTCAAATGGTTCTAAAGAAACGGAAGACAAGGCGCTCTTGACAGGAAGAACAAAAATTTAAAACAATCGGGCAAGACAACAGAAAAGTGATCACCGTTCGCTTTCGGGAGGCGGAAACCATGGTCGTGCTCGCCAAGGAGCGCACGCTCAACATCAGAAAAATCAAGGACCACGTCGGCGCCGAGGCGACCGGCGTCGATCTGAGCAAGCCCGTCGACGACGAGACGTTCCGGCGGCTTTACGATGCTCTCGTCGATCATGTCGCTTTGGTCATCCGGGATCAGCATTTCACGCCGGCCGAGCTTCAAGCCGCCGTCAGCCTGTTCGGCGAGCTGATGGAGGATCAGAACCGGCTCTAGGGCACGTACAG
>JAVJPD010000349.1:0-10641 GCA_040216475.1 Rhodospirillales bacterium | reverse complement strand
GGCCGCGCGCGGCGCCCGGCGCGCGGGGGCAGGGCTGGTGACGATCTGTTCGGCGCCGGAAGCCTTTCCGATCTATGCCGCGGGCGATCCGGGCACCATTGCAAAACCCGTCGCGGATGACGCGGCGTTCGCCGAATTCCTCGCCGATCCCCGGCGCAATACCGTGATTGCGGGGCCCGGCGCGGGGGTCTCGCCGGAAACCAAGTCGCGGGTGCTCGCGGTGCTGAAGGCGAACAAGCAAACCGTTCTCGACGCCGATGCCTTGAGCGTGTTCGAGGACGATGCGAAGTCCTTGCTGAAGGCGGTGCATGCAGATTGCGTGCTGACGCCGCATGAAGGCGAGTTCAAGCGGGTGTTTCCGGCATTGCGCGGCGGCAAGCTGCAGCGCGCCCGCGCGGCCGCCCGGATCGGCGGCGCGGTGGTTCTGCTCAAAGGCGGCGATACCGTGGTCGCGTCGCCGGACGGCCGCGCGACGATCACCGACAACGCCCCGGCCGAACTGGCGACGGCGGGATCGGGCGACGTGCTGTCGGGCATCATCGCCGGGTTTATGGCGCAAGGCATGGCGCCGTTCGAGGCGGCTTCGGCGGCGGCCTGGATTCACGGCGAGGCGGCCCGCGGATTCGGTCCCGGTTTGATTTCCGAGGATATTCCGGAACGAATTCCGCCGGTCTTGGCGGCATTGGCCGCGCGCATCCCGGGCATGACCGAAGGATGACAAGGAAGCCGTTGTATTTGCTGGCTTCCTGTACTTGAATTGGCCGGTTTTCGGACGACATGAGATAAGGTCCATTGGCGCTCCGGCGCCTGGGGAACGAAGGGCGCATTCGGCGCTTGGAGAGAACGTCGATGAACTATGTGAGCGGTTCGGGCTTTTTGGATCGGACCTTGCGCAACCTCCGGGCTGCGTGGCGTTCGATCTCGGGTTCGGAGTACAGCGCCGAGGTCGCCGCGCGCCACCCGGAATTGCCGGACGGCGACGTCGCCGATCTGCGCAAACAGATGCAGACCTGCCTGATGGCGCCCGGCGGCGAGGTATCGGCGCGGGCCCGCGCGGCCGCCTTGGGGCAGGCCTATCTCGCCTTGAACCCGGAGGGGCGCCGGCGCTTCCTGCGCGTGTTGGCGGAGGATTTCGACACCGATCACGACGCCGTCAATCTCGCGATCAAGGCGGTCGGCCAGGCCCGGGATCCGGAAGCCCGGCTGCGCGCGGAGCGCGATCTGCGTCAATGTCTGATCGCGCCTCGGGTAAAATTACTCACGCAATTCAACGCTTTGCCGCAAGGTGTTAAGTTTTTGATCGATCTTCGCGCCGAGCTGCTGCCGTCGGTTCATGACGATCCGGTGCTGCACGGCCTCGATGCCGATCTCAGGAATTTGCTCGCGACCTGGTTCGACGTGGACTTCCTGGAGTTGAAGCAGATCACCTGGGAGAAATCCCCGGCGGCGCTGCTCGAAAAGCTCATCGCATACGAGGCGGTGCACGAAATTCAAAGCTGGGACGATCTCAAGAACCGGCTCGAACCCGACCGCCGCTGCTTTGCCTATTTCCATCCCCGCATGCCCGATGAGCCGTTGATCTTCGTTCAGGTCGCCTTGGTGAACGGCCTGGCCGACAACGTGCAGGTGCTGCTCGATCGGGATACGCCGCAGGCCGATCCGGGACAGGCCGATACCGCGATTTTCTATTCCATCACCAATGCCCAACAGGGGTTGGTCGGAATTAGTTTCGGCAACTTTCTGATCAAGCGCGTGGTCGACCGGCTGGCGCGTGAGTTTCGGGGGCTGAAAATCTTCGCGACCCTGTCGCCGATCCCGGGTTTCCGGGCCTGGTTCGACGAGACGATGGCCGCCAATGATCCGCAAATCCTGACGGCGGACGAAAACGCGGCCTTGCAGGTTGCGGCAAGCGAAAGCGGCCGCGAGGATGGTGGCGAAGCATTGCTCAAGTCGGTGCTGGCGGACGACGCTTGGGTCGATAACGAGTCCCTCAAGATCGCCTTGAAACCGATCCTGTTGCGCCAGGGCGCGCGCTACCTTGCCCAGGCCAAGCGTCGCTCCGGCACCGCCCGGGACTCGGTCGCGCATTTCCACCTGAGCAACGGCGCGCGGATCGACCGGATCAACTGGATGGGGGACAGTTCGCCCAAGGGCATCGCCCAGTCCGCCGGCATGATGGTCAATTACGTCTATGATCTCGACGACATCGAGAACAATCACGAAGCCTACACGACGAACGGCAACGTCGCCGTCTCGAACGCCGTGCGCGGCCTGCTGAAAGCATAATTCCCATGGTTCTCTACATTACCAATGAGGAGGTCCAGGGCCTCGTCACGATGGACGACTCGATTTTTGCGCTGGAACAAGCCTTCGGCGGATGGAGCGACGCCTCCACCGGCAATCTGCCGCGCCATCGCCTGCCCATGCCGCGGCGTTCCCTGAACATCATGGCCGCCTCGTTGCCGGGCGGCGATCTGTTCGGCTACCGGGGGTATTATTCGGGAATCCGTTTCAACCTGCTGATCCTTTTGTCCCTGAAGCAGGAGAAGCCGCTCGCCTTCATCGAGAGCGGGTGGCTGTCACGCATCCGTACGGGCGCGGCCACGGGACTGGCGACCAAATACCTGGCGCGCGAGGACGCCAAGGCCCTGGCGATGATCGGCACCGGCAAGATCGCGCCGGATCAGATCCGCGCCATTGCCGCCGTGCGTCGTCTGGAGCGGGTCCGGATTTTCGGGCGCAACGCCGAAAAGCGTGAAGCCTTCGCCGGACAAATCGCCGGGGAATTCGGTTTCACCGTGGAAACCGCGGACTCGGCAGAGGAATGCCTCGAGGGGGCCGATATCGTCACCGTCGCGACCAACGCCCGCGAGCCGGTGGTGCTCGGCAAGTGGCTGGCGCCGGGGATGCACGTCAACGGCGTCGGCGCGAACGACGGCAAGCGCCGGGAACTCGACGAGGAAGCCGTGCTCAGGTCCGACATCGTCGCGGTCGACCAGCGCAAGCAGGCGCAAATCGAGGCCGGGTTGCTGATCGACATGGCCCGCGACGGCCTCTTGGCCTGGGAGGACGTGGCCGAATTGGGCGATATCGTGGAGAAGGCGAAACCGAAGCGCGCCGGCCCCGATCAGATCACGTTTTTTCACTCCCTCGGGCTGGCCTTCGAGGACGTCGCCTTCGGCGCCCTGATATACGAGAAAGCCGTTGCGGCGGGTGTCGGGCGTACCGTATGAGTACCGGGTGAAAAGGCCCGGAGTCCCGTGATTTCGGCGGATTGACAGGCGGGGGGATTGGTATAGAGTTCCGGCCCCGCCCGGGAAACTCCCGGAAAACCATGGCATTCCGCGGGCGTGGTGGAATTGGTAGACACGCCAGGTTTAGGTCCTGGTGGCGGTAACGCCATGGGGGTTCAAGTCCCTCCGCCCGCACCAGGTTTAACGGCCGCAATTGGGGCCGCGGAAAGGCTCGTCGTCACGATTGTCCGGGATACGCCCGGGCGGTCGCGTCGGATCGGATTGGAAAAAGAGAGATATCGGAGACGTCGATGGAAGTAACGGAAACGAAAACGGACTCGCTGCTACGGGAATACACGATCGAGATTCCGGCGCAGGAGATCGAACAAAACGTCCTCGGCAAACTCGCCGAGCTGTCCCACTCGGTTTCGATGCCCGGCTTCCGCCCCGGCAAGGTGCCGGTTTCCATCCTGCGCAAGAAATACGGCGCCAACGTGATGCAGGAGGTGCTGCAGCACACCGTCACCACGGCGACCAACAAGGTGATTACCGACAACGAACTGCGCCCGGCAATGCAGCCCAAGATCGACGTCACCGAGTTCAAGGAAGGCGACGATCTGAAATTCACCCTGGCGGTCGAGCTGATGCCGGAGATCGCTCTCGGCGATCTTTCGAAGATCGAGCTCGAACGCCTGGTTTATAAAGTCGACGACAAGGCGATCGAGGAGTCGCTGACGCGGTTGGCCGACGCCTACCGCTCGACCCGGCCGGCGGCGGCGGATCATGCCGCGCAGAACGGCGAGGTCGTGGTGATCGATTTCGTCGGCAAGGTCGACGGCGAGGAATTTCCCGGCGGCAAGGCGCAGGGCTATTCCCTCGAGCTCGGCACCGGCAGCTTCGTGCCCGGCTTCGAGGAGCAACTCATCGGCGCCAAGGCGGGCGATGCCCGCGAGGTCAAAGTGACGTTTCCGAAGGATTATCCGGCGGAGACCCTGGCCGGTAAGGACACCGTGTTCGACGTGACGGTCAAGGAAGTCCAGGAAAAGGCGCCCGCGTCGGTCGATGACGAGCTGGCCAAGAAGCTCGGCAAGGAAAACCTGGATCAGTTGCGCCAAGGCATCAAGGAAGAACAGCAGCGCCAGTATCAGGAAGTCGCCCAGATGCGCCTCAAGCGCGCGCTGCTCGACAAGCTGGCCGAAAACTACGAGTTCGAGATTCCGCCCAACCTGGCGGCGTCCGAATTCGACGCGATCTGGCAGGAGTTCGAGACCCAGCGCGAACAGAACCCGGATCAGTTCAAGGACGACGACAAGGACGACGAGACCCGCAAGGAGGAGTTGCGCGAGATCGCCGCCCGCCGGGTCAAGCTCGGCCTGGTCATGGCGGAAGTGGGGCGGCAGAACAAGATCGAGCTGTCCCAGGAAGATATCAACCGCGGCGTGATGGCGCAGGCGCGCCGCTATCCCGGCCGGGAAAAGGAGGTCATGGAGCACTTCAGCAAGTCGCCGGAGGCCCTGCAGAGCATCACGGCGCCGCTCTATGAAGACAAGGTCGTCGAATTCATCCTGGCCCTGGCGACGGTGAAGGAGAAGGAGGTTTCCCTCGATGAGTTGATGGCCACGCCGGACGACGACGAGTCAGGCGGCGAGGGGGAAAAATCCGACAAGAAGAAAGCTGCGAAGAAGAAGGCGGCGCCGAAGAAGAAAGCCGCCGCGAAAAAGTAAGGCAGCTTCCCGGTTTTCGAGGGATATTATTCAGCCGCAGGCATCCTATATTAGTGTAGTCAGCCGGGACGGCTGAGTGGCAGAAAAGGAAAGAGATACGATGAGCGATCCGTTGGAGCCGATGATGAACAACCTGGTCCCCATGGTGGTGGAAACCACCAACCGGGGCGAGCGGGCGTACGACATCTATTCGCGGCTGCTGAAGGAGCGCATCATCTTCATCACCGGCGGGATCAATGATGCCGTGTCGAGTTTGATCTGCGCGCAGCTGTTGTTTTTGGAGTCGGAAAATCCGAAGAAGGATATTTCGCTTTATATCAACTCGCCGGGCGGCGTCGTGACCTCGGGCCTCGCGATCTACGACACCATGCGCTACATCCGTCCCGACGTCGCGACCGTGTGTATCGGCCAGGCCGCGTCCATGGGCTCGCTGCTACTGTGTGCCGGCGCGGCGAAAAAGCGCTACGCGCTGCCGAACTCGCGGATTATGATTCACCAGCCCTCGGGCGGCGCCCAAGGCCAGGCAACGGATATCGAAATTCAGGCCCGCGAAATCCTGTCGTTGCGCGAGCGCCTGAACAAGATTTACGTGGAGCACACGGGCCGGTCGCTCGATGAGATCGAAAAGGCCGTCGAGCGGGATAAATACCTAAGTCCCGACGAGGCCACGGCCTTCGGCCTGATCGACGAAGTCGTGGCGGAACGCCCGAAAGCGACGGACGACGATTCGGCGAAGCCGGATTCCGGCAAGAGCTGATCCGGGTTTCCCGACAACGATTGGTAAACCTTTTCCGGCTAACTATATCTTTCCGGAAAGACTTTCAGCGCGAAATCGTAGCCTCCTGCGAACGTCCGGGATACTGCGGATTTCCACAATACAGAAGGGTTGTGCGGAGTAAACCGGTACGGGTAGTATGGTTTGACAACGGTCGCTTCCCGCGTTGGAGTAAGATGAGAGAGAATGAGTAAAACTGCCGGCGGCGATTCGAAAAACACCCTTTATTGTTCGTTCTGCGGAAAGAGCCAGCACGAGGTCCGGAAACTTATCGCCGGCCCGACCGTGTTCATCTGCGATGAATGCGTCGAATTGTGCATGGATATCATCCGCGAGGAGAACAAGACCAGCCTGGTCAAGCCCGGCGACGGGGTGCCGGCGCCGAACGACATCTGCACGGTCCTGAATGATTACGTGATCGGCCAGGACCGGGCCAAGCGCGTGCTTTCGGTCGCGGTGCACAACCATTACAAGCGCCTGGCGCACGGCGCCAAGAACAACGACGTCGAACTGGCGAAGTCGAACATCCTGCTGATCGGTCCGACCGGCTGCGGCAAGACGCTGCTGGCGCAGACCTTGGCGCGCATTCTCGACGTGCCGTTCACGATGGCCGACGCGACGACGCTGACCGAGGCCGGCTATGTCGGCGAGGACGTCGAAAACATCATCCTGAAGCTTTTGCAGTCCGCCGACTACAACGTCGAGCGCGCGCAGCGCGGCATCGTCTATATCGACGAGGTCGACAAGATATCGCGCAAGTCGGACAACCCCTCGATCACCCGCGACGTATCGGGCGAGGGCGTCCAGCAGGCGCTACTCAAGATCATGGAGGGCACCGTGGCGAGCGTGCCGCCCCAGGGCGGGCGCAAGCATCCGCAGCAGGAATTCCTGCAGGTGGACACCACCAACATCTTGTTTATCTGCGGCGGCGCCTTTTCGGGGCTCGACAAGATCATCTCCGCCCGCGGCAAGGGCACGTCGATCGGCTTCGGCGCCGACGTGACGCCGTCCGACGAGCGCCAGACCGGCGAAATCCTCCAGGAAGTCGAGCCCGAGGACCTGCTGAAATTCGGCCTGATTCCCGAATTCGTCGGCCGCTTGCCGGTGATCGCAACCCTGAACGACCTCGACCGGGAAGCCTTGGTCGAAATTCTCACCAAGCCCAAGAACGCGCTGGTCAAGCAGTATCAGCGGCTGTTCGAGATGGAGAGCGTGAATTTATCCTTTACCGAGAGTGCCTTGGAGTCGATCGCTAAGAAAGCGGTGGAACGCAAGACCGGCGCGCGCGGCCTGCGGTCGATCATGGAAAACATTCTCCTGGATACGATGTTCGACCTGCCCGCCATGGACGGGGTCGAAGAGGTGGTGATCAATCGTGAAGTCGCCGAAGATCAGGCCAAACCCCTCTATATCTACGCCGAACGCAAGGATGATCTCGAAACCAGCGCTTGATCATTTGCCCCTTGAATTTCCTCGATTCGGGGCCCATCTTTTCTGTGTTCCCAGGGATCTGGGCCACGGCCTTGCCTCAACATCTTGATTCCTTCCATTCGCCGGCCTCAGGCGCCGCTTAACAAAGGAACCGATACGTGATCGCACAAACCGAGATTTTCCCCGTCCTGCCGCTTCGCGACATCGTGGTGTTTCCCCACATGATCGTGCCGCTGTTCGTGGGCCGCGATAAATCCGTTCGCGCGCTGGAAGACGTGATGAAGGACGATAAGAAGATTCTGTTGGTGGCCCAGCGGAACGCGTCCCAGGACGACCCCAAGGCCGAGGATATCTTCGACGTCGGCTCGGTCGCGACGGTCCTGCAATTGCTGAAACTGCCCGACGGCACGGTCAAGGTGCTGGTCGAGGGCGGCAGCCGGGCGCGGATCGTGCGCTATACCGACAACGCCGATTTCTTCCAGGCCGAGGCGCAAATCCTCGAGGAGAAGGTCGACGATCCGCGCGAGTTGGAGGCGCTGTCGCGCTCCGTCGTGTCGCAGTTCGAGCAATACATCAAACTGAACAAGAAAATTCCGCCCGAAGCGCTGGTGTCGATCAACCAGATCACCGAGCCGAGCAAGCTCGCCGATACGGTGGCGTCCCACCTGGCGCTCAAGATTCCCGAAAAGCAGGAACTGCTCGAGACCGAATCCACCGCCGAGCGGCTGGAGCGGGTGTTCTCGTTCATGGAATCCGAGATCGGCGTGCTGCAGGTCGAGAAGAAGATCCGCAACCGGGTCAAGCGCCAGATGGAGAAGACCCAGCGCGAGTATTATCTCAACGAGCAGTTGAAGGCGATTCAGAAGGAGTTGGGCGAGACCGAGGATGGCCGCGACGAAATCGCCGAGTTCGAGGACCGTCTGAAGAAGGTCAAGCTCAGCAAGGAAGCCCGCGAGAAATCGGAAGCCGAGCTCAAGAAGCTCCGCAATATGAGCCCGATGTCGGCGGAAGCGACCGTGGTGCGGAACTATCTCGATTGGATGCTCGGTATCCCCTGGAAAAAGCGTTCCAAGGTCAAGAACGACCTGAATAAGGCGAAGGAGATCCTCGACGAGGACCATTACGGCCTGGAGAAGGTCAAGGACCGGATTCTGGAATATTTGGCCGTGCAGCAGCGGACCAAGAAGATTCGCGGCCCGATCTTATGCCTGGTCGGCCCTCCGGGCGTCGGCAAGACCTCGCTCGGCAAGTCCATCGCGAAAGCTTCCGGGCACAACTTCGTGGGGATGTCCTTGGGCGGCGTGCGCGACGAAGCCGAAATTCGCGGCCACCGGCGCACCTACATCGGCTCGATGCCGGGTAAGGTGATCCAGGGCATGAAGAAGGCGAAAACGTCGAACCCGCTGTTCCTGCTCGACGAGGTCGACAAGATGGGTCAGGACTGGCGCGGCGATCCCGCGTCCGCCTTGCTCGAGGTTTTGGACCCCGAGCAGAACTCGTCCTTCAACGACCACTATCTCGAGGTCGATTACGACCTGTCCGACGTGCTGTTCGTCACCACGGCGAATACGCTGCGCATTCCGGCGCCCTTGCTGGACCGCATGGAGACCATCCGTCTGTCGGGTTACACCGAGGACGAAAAAGTCGAGATCGCCAAGCGTCATCTGATCCCGAAACAGGTCAAGGACCACGGCCTGAAGAAGGAAGAATGGTCGTTGTCGGACTCCGCGATCCGCGACATCATCCGCTACTACACCCGCGAAGCCGGCGTGCGGAATCTCGAACGCGAAATCGCCAATCTGGCGCGCAAGGCCATCAAGGAAATCCTGATGGACAACCGCGACGGCATTTACATCACGCGGCGCAATCTGAACAAATACGCCGGCGTGCGCCGGTATCGTTACGGCGAGGCCGAACTCGAAGACATGGTCGGCGTCACGACCGGCTTGGCGTGGACGGAAGTCGGCGGCGAGTTGCTGTCGATCGAAGCCGTCATGGTGCCGGGCAAGGGCCGCATGACGATCACCGGCAAGCTCGGCGACGTGATGCAGGAATCCATCCAGGCGGCGAAGTCGTTCGTGCAATCGCGCGCGGTCGAGTTCGGCATCGTGCCGACCCTGTTCCGCCAGAAGGACATCCACGTGCACGTGCCCGAGGGCGCGACGCCGAAGGACGGCCCGTCCGCCGGCGTGGCGATGGCAACCTCGATCATCTCGGTATTGACCGGCGTGGCCGTCCGCAAGGATGTCGCGATGACCGGCGAGGTGACGCTGCGCGGCCGGGTTCTGCCGATCGGCGGGCTCAAGGAGAAGCTCCTGGCGGCACTCCGCGGCGGCATCAAGAAGGTGGTCATTCCGAAAGACAACGAGAAAGATCTCGCCGATATCCCCGATAACGTCAAACGGACATTGACGATCGTTCCTGTCGCCACTGTCGATGAAGTGCTCGAGCAGGCGTTGATACATCCTCTGACACCCATTGAATGGGACGAAGAGGAAGACGTCAAAGCCCAAGCGATTGCGCAAAGCACAGGCGAAGACGACGACGTCGGCGGCGTGACGACGCATTAGATCGGATCATGAATTTATCGGGAGCATTGCTCGGTTCCGATAAATCATGTGAATCCGATCGGCATCAATGAATTAGAGCCGATTCGCATGGTTCGCCGGAAACGCCGTTAGCGATTCCGACGAACCATGACCGGCTCTAGAAATCCATTCGGTGAATTGGTTGCGAATTGTGCACATCGTTTTCGCGTTGCATTTGCGAATCCGGCTTTTGAACAAATTCAATTAGATAAAGCATCCATGGCGGTGCACGCTATGCATCGCGTACGAATGTTGCGTGATTCGCGCGAACGACTTGAAATTTATGCCGGAACGTCAAAGGAACAATTGCTAAAAAACTGTGGAAATCTGCGGTTCTTAGATTGACGCCGTAAAATTTTCCGATCTAAACTGAACATGGTCAGGTCCTAAGTCACCTCGGTTTTCATCTAGTTTGTTTTTTTCAATCTCCAGAAAAGGGGGGTCGTATAGTGAACAAGAACGATCTTATTGCTACAGTCGCTTCCAACACCGGTCTGTCGAAAGCGGATGCCACGAAAGCCGTCGATGGCGTGTTCGATGCGATTACGGATTCGCTCAAAAGCAAAACCGAAGTTCGTCTCGTCGGTTTCGGCACGTTCAGCGTGAGCCGCCGCGCCGCCACGACCGGCCGCAATCCGCGCACCGGCGAAAGCATCTCGATTCCGGCGTCCAATCAGCCCAAGTTCAAAGCGGGCAAGGCCTTGAAAGACTCTGTAAACTAAGGCTTTTCAAGGGTTTATGAAAAGCCGGCGCTTCCTCGGGTCACCGGGGGCGCCGGTTTTTTCATGCCTGCGCGGCGGGCCGTTCCGGCCTCGGGGGAGGCAGGGGGAGTGATGGTATTTCCCGGCGGGTATGATATTTTCATGGTTCCGGGCGGTTAGCAGATCGGA
>JAVJPD010000348.1:0-2999 GCA_040216475.1 Rhodospirillales bacterium | reverse complement strand
AAGCGAAGCTCCGGCTTCGCGCAGGCAGGAGGGCGAGGAAGACTTTTTCCGCGGCCGGCTAGAGCCGGTCATGGTTTATCGGGATTGCCACATGCCTTAACATGGCAATCCGACAGCCATGTGAATCAGCTCTAATTTATTGATATCGATCGGATCGGCCGCACCGGCGTCGCTTTTACCCCGCCACCTCATCGGCCCACACCTTGAACCTCTTGAGAGTATTCGGCCCGAACGCGGTCGTGATCGGCACATCGGCGGCATCCCGGCCCCGGGCGATCAGCACACGGCCGATGAGCGGGACGTTATTGCGGGGATCGAAGATCTGCCAACGCCCGCCGAGATAGGCCTCGAACCACGCGGCAAAATCCATGATATCCGATTTAGGCATGCCGATATCGGGCAAATACCCCGCGCAGTAACGCGCCGGGATATTCATGCAGCGGCAGAACGCGATCGCAAGATGGGTATAGTCGCGGCACACGCCCATGCCCTCGTTGAAGGCTTCGAGAGCGGTCTTTGACGCCCGCGCGTGCTGGTAGCCGAACGTGATATGGCCATGAACGAAATCGCAGATCGCCTTGACCCGCGGCCACCCGAAAGGCAGCTGCCCGAAAAGCCGCCAGGCGGTTTCGGAAAGCCGATCGGTTTCGCAGTACCGGCTTCCGAGGAGATAAACCAACGTTTCCGCGGGCAGGGCCTCGACGGGGTGTTGCGGGGCCGACGGATCGGCCGCATCCGGCAGCCCGCTATCGTTAATAAGGGCATTCGTGGTGATTTGCATTTCACCCTTCGGCGCGACAATCCGGCTGCACCAGTTTCCGAAACCGTCGCGATAACCGGTGATGGGGGTCGAAGGGACGGTGACGATATGATCGGGAATGACGAGGTCGGAAATGCGGCTATGATGAATGTTCAGGGTCAGGAACATCGGCGTCGGCTGCGGACACTCGTAGATTAACTCATAACCGATCCGAATCTGCATTTCGCCACTACTTCATATAATTTTGAAGAATAATACTCGAGGCGCCGCACCGGTTTCATCGCTTCGATACGCCGGATGGCTTCAAAAATCCTCCACGGCCAAGTTATAGGCATGCGTGCCCTTGCGCCCGCGCACGTAGGCCTTATCCGCCGCTTCGTGAATTCGTTCCAGGGCGGCATCGAACACCCGCAAAACGTTCTCTTCGGCGTCGTTCATGTCCGGATGAAGTTTCCGGAGAGCCGCCGCCTCGACAAAGAACAAAATTTCGATTGAACGATCGTATCCCCAGAAACGAACCCGGCTCCGCGTCGCATCGTAACTGCGGCTCACATTGGGAAAGTTCAGCGCCGATTTATTGGAGCGTTCCATCGCGGTCTCGTGCCTCTATCAGTGTCAGGGGGAAATGTTCTTAAAAACCTTGAACGTAGAACCCGTCGCATTCGTTCGTCCTTATCCCGTCATTCCCGCGACGGCGGGAATCCATCTTTTCCGAGGCATGGCCCCCGCCTGCGCAGGGGTGACGACTCCATATAAGCGATTCCGACGGAGCATGACCGGCTCTATAAGGCCGGAATTGCTTCTCATATTATTTGCCGGAGGGATGAATCCTGATCGGCGCGCCGCTGCGCCACGCAGCCGTGTTCTTGCAGCTGGAACAAATCCGCTCGCCGGACCACTTGCTTGGAAACGGGGTATCGCACCTGAGACACCGGCGCACCTTGGGAACGTCCCAAGACGGCAGAGTCGCCGCCATATCTTTATCCGGGGATTTAATGCTGGACATGGACGCTCCTTCGTTGGGACTCGGTCTTGTGAAATTCCGCCACCGGCGATTTTTAGAGACCGCCGGTCGGGACCGGACGAACGATCATCCCCTCGTCTTCAACATTTACGATGGCTCGAAGGTCACATAACCGAATATATGGTATTCGGATCGGCGGATTGCAATGGCCGAAGCCGAAGTATCTTTTGCCGGGTAATGATAAAATTATCCATGATAACAACGATGCGGGAGAATCATGACCGACGGCGAGGAAGCCACCCAGCGTCTCTGCGAGCGCGTGAGCGCCATCGGTTTCGGCGGCTTCGGCGATTTCGACGACGACGTGATCGGGTGCGGCAGCCGCTTGGAAGCGCTGACCGGCACGGACATGAAAGACCTGATGGCCGTTTTGAGCGCCGGTTGAACCGGGCATCTCCCGGCTTGCCTCTTTAATCCTGCGAGATGCCCTCTCTGCGGTATTGCTTGACTTATGGGGGCAAAGCCCCTATCTAGCCCCCATAAGCTCTTGGGATCGCGCGATGCGCCGCCGAATAATCGGCGTTTTCTCATCCCGAGATTTTTCCCGAAAACCCGCTTTTTCCCGAGTGCGCGTGGAAATTGCCCCGCGCCCGACCGTTCTCGCCCGCTCGATGGAGCCCGGGCCGCTCGGCGCATTATGGATAATAAAAACAACATGACTGAAGATTTTACCGGCCTCGGACTTAACAAACAGATTCTCCAGGCCCTCGACGCGAAGAACTACAAACAACCCACCCCCATCCAACTCAACGCCATTCCGCCCGTTCTCTCGGGCCGCGACCTGTTCGGTATCGCCCAGACCGGCACCGGCAAGACCGCCGCGTTCGCCCTGCCGATCCTGCAGCGCCTGGCCGAAACCAAGCCCCCCAAGGGGCCGCGCCATCCGCGCGCCCTGATCCTGGCGCCGACCCGCGAGCTCGCCCATCAAATCGGCGAAGAGTTCCGCTCCTTCGGCAAGCACCTGCCCCTGCGCCATACCGTGATTTTCGGCGGCGTCGGACAACGCCCGCAGGTCGATGCGCTGCGGCGCGGGGTCGATATCGTGATTGCGACCCCCGGACGCCTGCTCGACTTGCTCGGCCAGCGCCATTTGGTACTCAGCGCCGTCAGCCATCTCGTTCTCGACGAGGCCGACCGGATGCTCGACATGGGCTTCGTGCGCGACGTCGAAAAGATCATCGCGGCAGTGCCGAAACAGCGCCAAACGCTGTTCTT
>JAVJPD010000347.1:0-3818 GCA_040216475.1 Rhodospirillales bacterium | reverse complement strand
GTTGTCGAAACTTCGTGATGGGGATCGAGACCGATGCCCGCCCGTTCTAGACTTTCATCAAGTATCTGCCGAAGTAATGTATGCCGGTTCAGCGCAATGTAGTGCATTTGCGCGAGGTCTTTCGCTGTCAGCGCTGTCTTGTGCGCATATTTATGGTTTTTGGGAAGCATGACGAAAAATTTGGCGCTGCAAAGATAGTCCGCTTTGACGTTCTGCATAGGAAGAGGCAATGATCCCACCCCGACATCGTAGCTGTCGCGTGTAAATCGATGTTCAAGGTTCCTTCTCGCGCAGACTTCCAAATTCGTTCTGACGTCCGGTCTTTTTTGCAGAAGTCGGGCGATGGCCGGGACGACGAGTCCACCCGAAAGCCGAGGCAGGCAAACGATGCGCAACGGATGGGGTTTATTTTGCTGAATCCGTCTGATGAACGATGGAATGCCGTCCACAGAAGATAGAATTCTGATGGCCTCGGAATAGAATGAATCGCCTTCGGCCGTCGGAACCAGCCGCTTCTTGAGCCGTATGAACAAAGGCGTGCCGATTTCCGATTCTAGCAGGCCTAGCAGCCGACTCGCCGCCGGCTGGCTGAGATTGAGGCGCTCCGCGGCCTTGGCAAGAGTGCCTTCTTCAATCACGTAAACGAAAACGCGAAGGCCCTTAAGGTTCATTGATCCAATTTTTCTATGAAATATTAGAGAAATTATAATTTTCCGATTAATGGAGATCAATTACCATCGGAGCCAATGAGGAATTCTTTTTCATTCATCAATAGCGGGTTGCTCCGCTCACATTTTCGAGAAGGGGTCACATGGTCGAAAAGCGTCCCAATATCGTCTTGATCCTGGCCGACAATCTGGGCTGGGGCGAACTCGGGTGTTACGGTGGCGGTATTCTGCGCGGGGCACCGACGCCGCGGATCGATGACTTGGCTCAACAGGGCCTCCGACTCCTCAATTTCAATGTGGAAAGCGATTGCGTGCCAACCCGCTCAGCCTTGATGACCGGCCGCCACGCCATTCGCACGGGTGCGTTTCAGTCCGTTCCCGCGGGTTTGCCCCAAGGCTTGACGCGGTGGGAAAGATTGCTGCCGGAGTTGCTTTCCGAGAACGGTTACGAAACCGTGCATTACGGCAAGTGGCACCTCGGCGACTGTGCCGGCAGGTTGCCGAACGACCGAGGCTTTGACGAATGGTACGGCATTCCGCGCACGATGAACGAATCCCTCTTTACGACCGGCCCGAACTACGACCCGAACGTCGTCGAGGTGCCGTATATCCTGGAGGGGCGCCGCGGGGGCGGCTCGGGAAAAGTAAAAGTCCTCGACCGTGATTCCCGGCGGACACTGGACCGAGAAATCGTGGAGAGATCCATTGCCTTCATGAAGAAACGGGCGGACGGTGAAAAACCGTTCTTTCTTTACATGCCGATCACGCAACTTCATTTTCCGAGCCTCGCGCATCCTGACTTCATCGGCTTTACCGGCCATGGCGAAATGGCGGATTCGCTGGCCGAGATGGACCATAACGTCGGGATGCTCGTCGATGCCATCGATGAACTCGGCATTGCGGAAGACACTATTTTAATTTTCGGTTCGGATAACGGCCCCGAATTCCGCCGGCCGTGGCGCGGCACCGCCGGCTATTGGCGCGGCACCTATCACACGGCCATGGAAGGCAGCTTGCGTGCGCCGTTCATGATCCGCTGGCCCGGCAAGATTCCCGCCGGGGGCGTGTCCAATGAAATCGTCCACATTACCGATCTCTACCCGACGCTGCTAAAGCTCTGCAGGTGCGTCGTTCCGGAGGACAGGCCCGTCGACGGCATTGACCAGATCGATTTCTTCACCGGAAAAAAAGAGACGTCGAGCCGCGAGGGTTTCGTCTTTTACATCAAGAACGAAATGCGCGCGGCGAAATGGCGGCACTGGAAGCTTCATTTTATTTGGGAAGAGGAAGTGAATGACGGTCCGATCAAGTTGGAAGACCTGTATCTTTTCAACCTGATACAGGACCCGAAAGAGGAAACGAGCGTAACCGTGCAGGCGAGCTGGGTGCGGAACGTCATAGTCAGGATGGCTCATGAATTCCGCGAAAGCCTGAAAAACTTTCCGCCGATACCGCCTGGCACGCCGGACCCCTATAGCCCATCCGGTCCAGTTTAGATAAGGCTGCAAGTGTCCCGGGCCGCAGGCCCCTGCAGTTAAATGGCCTGTCCCCATTTAGTGGTCCACGTCTGATGTTAGAGCCTGACGCAGTTCAAGTGTTCTAGGCAAAGCCTTTTGGTGCCGTAGGCTGGAACATATCCTTGGGGTATGTTTGTCATTGATTCAAACAAATGACTGGCACAAAGAAATCCGGTTTGGTGCAAAACCGGTCAGCGGAAACCGTTTAGTTACAACGACTAAGGAATTTTAGGTTTTATTTTCACTCCCTCCGCCCCTCTTTCCCGCGACTTTAATATCTGTGATTCGAATAGGGCACGATTGTCCCTGAAACCGTGGTGTATGTTTCAGCAATCTCGCCGTCGACGTTATATCCGGGCGGCCGTATTAACAGGCATCGCGGGCGCGATCGTTTGTTATTTTGTATGTCTTTATTATTTGAAGAATCTGATTATGCCACAAGTCAGAAACAAGAAAAGTGCACAAATCTCTTTAATCTCGTTTTAATCTCGTTTAATCGAAGTCGTGTATCGAGCAATGAAAAATCTTCAACAAGAAGAAGAGGTGCAGGTGAATTGGCATGAAAGGGATGTTGAGGCAGCGCTTGAGGCTTTGCATACGGATTCAAACGGCCTTACTTCTAAAGAAGCGGCAACACGTTTTGAATCATATGGACCGAACCGCTTACCGGAACCGGCCAGACACAGCCTGCTGATCCGCTTCCTTCTGCATTTCCACAATATCTTAATCTATGTGCTTCTTGGCTCGGCTGCCATCACGGCGGCTCTGGGGCATCTGGCGGATACGTTTGTGATACTGGCCGTCGTAGTCGCGAACGCAATCATCGGATTTATACAGGAAGGCAAGGCTGAGAAGGCGATGGACGCCATCCGTCGGATGCTTGCTCTCAAGGCGTCGGTTTTGCGTGACGGAACACGCCGCGCCTTAGAAGGCGAGACACTGGTGCCCGGAGACATCGTGCTTCTTGAGGCCGGAGACAAGGTGCCGGCGGACCTTCGGCTGCTTCGATCCAACGGCCTTCAGGTTCAGGAAGCCATACTTACCGGCGAGTCCGTTCCGGTCGAAAAACACACGCGCCCCGTTGCCGCTACCGCGCCGCTTGGCGACAGAGGATGCATGGCATACAGCGGCACGCTTGTGACCAACGGGCTCGGACGCGGCGTCGTCGTGGCCACTGGAGCCGAGACCGAGATCGGTCGTATCAGCGAAATGCTGACTACGGTCGAAACACTGACGACGCCGCTGCTCCTGCAGATGAACGCATTTGCACGATGGCTAACGATCTTCATTTTGCTGATTGCCGCCGCGCTTCTCGTCTTCGGCTATTTCGTCGAGCATTATGAATTTGCCGAGATGTTCATGGCCGTTGTCGGTCTCTCAGTCGCCGCCATCCCTGAAGGCCTGCCCGCCGTTTTGACCATTACGCTTGCGGTAGGCGTGCAGGCCATGGCACGCCGTCACGCCATTGTCCGGCGCTTACCCGCCATCGAGACGTTGGGGTCAGTTTCGGTGATCTGCACCGACAAGACGGGCACACTAACCCGTAACGAGATGATGGTGTCTTCCGTCGTGACGGAAGCATGTGTCTTTTCACTTGAAGGCGCAGGATACGAACCAAAAGGAGAAATCAGGC
>JAVJPD010000346.1:0-2729 GCA_040216475.1 Rhodospirillales bacterium | reverse complement strand
ATGAAGCCGCGTTCCTCGAGGCCGGAAATCAATCGGTGAATGCCCGATTTCGAGCGCAGCCCGAGCGCCTGTTTCATTTCGTCGAAGGAGGGGGAAACGCCCGTCTGTTTGATGCGGCGGTCGATATAAACCAGCAGTTCGTGTTGTTTACGGGTGAGCATGCACTGTCTCCATCCCCGCGCCGTTTCGGCGCGTTTATGTCCCTGATGAGTTTGTTTTGCTTTCCCTGGGGGGCCAAATCGCGGGCGGACACCAGATGTAGAACAAAACAAAAACGTTCTGCACTTGTTCTACTTTGGTTCTCATGGGGCGTCAAGCCCTAAATCGCGGAAATTCGCCGTTTCAGGCGAAAAATGAGAACATCCGCCTAACTCACGGCAAAAGCACGATTTCGACCCTCTCGCCCTGCGTGATCGCGGGCGCGTGCGGGGCGCGAACGACCAGGCAATCGGCGCGGGCAAGGTTCGCCATCATGGAACTGTCCTGCTTGTCGAACGGCGTCGCGACCCGGTTGCCGTTCCCGTCGAAACTCAGGCTTGAACGCAGATAGTCCTGGCGCCGGTCGTTTTCGCCGAGATCGCATCCCAACAGCGCCGTCTCGGCGGGGCGGTTTTCGCGCGGGATGCCGAGCATGGTCTCCAGCGCCGGTTTCAGAAAGATCATCGCCGTCACGCCGACGGAAACGGGGTTTCCCGGCAGGCCCAAAACGGGGAGCTTGCCCATATGCCCGAAGATGAGCGGTTTGCCCGGGCGCATGGCGATGCGATAGAAGCCGAGATCGAAACCTTCCTTGCCCAGAACCTGCTGCACCAGATCGTAATCGCCGACCGAGGCGCCGCCCATGGTGACGAGCAGGTCCGTTTTCTGCGCCTCGACGATTTTTTCGCGGAGCGATTCAACGGTATCGCGCGCGATGCCGAGGTTGACCGGCTCGCCGCCGCAATCGCGCACGAAGGCGGCCAGGGCAAAAGTGTTCGAGTTGATGATTTGATGCGGGCCGGCCGGCTCGCCGGGCTCGACCAGTTCGTTGCCGTTGCTCAGCAGCGCCACGCGCGGTTTGCGCCGCACCGTCAGCTCGGGCACGTTCATGCCCGCCGCCAGGCCGATGTGGCGGGCCTGCAGAACGGTGCCCGCCTTGAGCAGCGTCTGGCCTTTTTTGAAGTCCAGCCCGGCGGGGCGGACGTAGCGCCCGGCATGCGAGCTTTCGAGCATGGTGACGGAATCGCCGTCACGCTCGGTATCTTCCTGAATGACGACGGTGTCGGCGCCCTCGGGGAGCGGCGCGCCGGTGAAGATGCGCGAGGTTTCGCCGGGGCCGACGGTGCCCTCGAAGCCGCTGCCGGCGCTGGATTCGCCGACGAGCTTGAGCGTGACCGGCACGGCGGCGACGTCTGGGGAGCGCACCGCGTAGCCGTCCATGGACGAAACGTCGGCGGGCGGATGATCGACCCGCGCGCTCACGTCCTCGGCGAGCACGCGCCCGGCGGCATCGTTCAGGGAAACGGTTTCGCTCGGCAGAACGGACACGCCGCCGAGCACGCGCGCCAGCGCGTCCGCCACGGCCATCAGTGTTTGTTTTTCTTCGCCCATGATATTCGCTGTGCGTCAGGAAGCGGTGAAGGTGCCGGACTTGCCGCCGGCCTTGTGGACGAGACGGATGTCGACGATCCGCATGCCCCGGTCGATGGCCTTGCACATGTCGTAGACCGCGAGCGCGGCGACGGAAACGGCGGTCAGCGCCTCCATCTCGACGCCGGTGCGGCCCTTGAGTTTGCAGGTCGCGGTGATGTCGATGGCGCCGCGCGCGGCGTCGCAACTCAGCGCGACGTCGACGGAACTCAGGTTCAGGGGATGGCACAGGGGAATGAGATCGGGCGTTTTCTTCGCGCCCATGATCCCGGCGAGTTGCGCCACGCTCAACACGTCGCCTTTCTCGATGCCGCCGTCCTGCACCCGTTTCAGGGTTTCCGGCGCCATGATGACGGAGCCCTTGGCCGTCGCGGTGCGCTCGGTTTCGTCCTTGGCGCCGACGTCGACCATGCGGGCGTTGCCTTCGTCGTCGAAGTGGGTGAGTTTGTTCATGATTGCGCTTCCTAGCCCGCCGCGCGCCGGGACGCCATCGGCGGCGCCGGCTTCGCGAGCAGTTCCTTGGTTGCGGCGGTCACGTCGTCTTGGCGCATCAGGGACTCGCCGATGAGGAAACAGCGCGCGCCGGCGGCGGCCATGCGGGCGAGATCGCCGGGCGCGGACAGGCCGCTTTCGCAGACCAGAATCCTGTCCTCGGGCACCAGCGGCGCGAGGCGTTCGGTGACCGCGAGATCGACCTCCAGGGTTTTGAGATTCCGGTTGTTGATGCCGATCAGCCGGCCCCGGCACTTGAGCGCGCGTTCGAGTTCCGCCTCGTCATGGACCTCGATCAATACGTCCATGCGGTATTCCCGGGCGGCGCTTTCGAGTTCGAGGACCAGCACGTCGTCGAGCGCGGCCATGATCAGCAGCACGCAATCGGCGCCCAGCGCCCGGGACTCGACGATCTGATAGGGATCGATCATGAAGTCCTTGCGCAGCACCGGCAGGCCGACGGCGGCGCGCGCCGCCACCAGGTATTCGTCGGCGCCCTGGAAGTAGGGCATGTCGGTCAGGACGGAAAGGCAGGCCGCGCCGCCTTGCTCGTAGGCGCGCGCGAGGGCCACGGGATCGAAGTCCGCGCGGATCAGGCCCTTCGAGGG
>JAVJPD010000345.1:0-5242 GCA_040216475.1 Rhodospirillales bacterium | reverse complement strand
GGACACGTTCCCGTCCGTACTCATGGGTATTCCCGGCACGGCGAGTTCGCAAGCCACCGTCATGGACGGTTTCCCCATGTCGAAGAAGGGCGAAGCCACGCGCGCGCTGTCGGCAGCGTTTTCGGCCTCGCTGTTCGGCGGCGTGTTCGGCGCCCTGGTTTTGACCTTCACCATCTTCGTCGCCGAGCCGCTGATCCTGGCGATCGGCTTCGGCGAACAGATGATGCTCATCATTCTCGCGCTGACCATGATCGGCATGCTGACGGGCGCCAACGCGCTGCGCGGCATCGCCACGTGCTTCCTCGGCCTGATGATCGGCGCGATGGGTTCGGCGCCGGCGACCGGCGTCGAGCGGCTGAGCTTCGGCACGGTCTATCTGATCGAGCCGATCAAGCTGGTGATCATCGGCCTGGCCATGTTCGCCATGCCCGAGATCGTCGACCTGCTGCGCCGCTCCCGCACGATTTCGAAAACCGGCAAGCTCGGCTCGGGCTGGCTGATCGGCGTCAAGGACACCATCAAGAACTGGTGGATCGTGTTGCGCTGCGCCGCCATCGGCACGATCGTCGGCGCCCTGCCCGGCCTCGGCGGCTCGGTGGTCGACTGGATCGCCTACAGCCACGCGATCCAAACCACCAAGGACAAGCACCTCTATGGCACCGGCGACGTGCGCGGCGTGATCGCGCCCGAATCCGCCAACAACGCGAAAGAGGGCGGCGCCCTGATCCCGACCTTGCTGTTCGGCATTCCGGGTTCGGGCAGCATGGCGATCCTGCTCGGCGGCTTCATCCTGATCGGCATCGAGCCGGGCGTCGAGTTGATGACGTTCAACCTCGACCTGGTCTACATCATGGTCTGGTCGGTGGCGCTGGCGAACATCATCGGCGCCGGCGTCTGCGTGGGGCTTGCGTCTCATATCGCCAAGCTGACGACGATCCGCTACGCGTTGATCGCGCCGTTCATGATCGGCCTGATCTTCTTCGCCGCCTTCCAGGCGACCCGCGACTGGGGCGATCTGATCACGATGCTGATCTTGGGCACCCTCGGCGTCTACATGAAGCGCTTCGGCTGGCCGCGTCCGGCCCTGCTGATCGGCTTCGTGCTGGCCGATAAGGTCGAAGGCGAGGTCTATCACACCGCGACCGTTTACGGGTTCTCGTTCCTCGAACGCCCGGTCGTGCTGGTTATTCTCGCCATCACGGCGTTTTCGGTCTATGCGGCGGTCAAGTTCAAGCCCAATCCGCCCACGCTGACCGAGGACGGCATCCACTCGCACAAGAAGTACGGCCCGCAGATGGCATTCCTGCTTCTGCTCGTCGGGTTTTCCGTTCTGCTGTTCGCGGATGCCACGCAGTATCAGTACCTGACGGCATTGTATCCGATGATGGTCAGCATCGGCGGTCTGTGCTTCCTCATTCCGCTCGCGATTCTCATGACGCGGAAGAAAGAGCCCTCGACCCTGTTTCACGACGAGGAGCGGGGCGATTTCGAGATCGACGTGGAATCGAAAAGCATCGAGCACTATCTCGGATGGCTGCTCGGCATGTTGGGTGTTTCCGCGCTGTTCGGTTTCGTGATCGGCGTGTCGGCGTTTATCTACGTCTTCGTGCGGGTCAAGGCCAAACTCAACCACGCCTACAGTGCGGTGTGCGCGGCCTCTTTCATCGTGTTCCTCGGAACCCTGTCGCACTTCCTGACCCTGAAATATCCCGAGGGTCTGCTGCAGGAGTTTGTGGAGCTGCCCTGGCCGCTGCAATAACGGCCTCACGATAATGTGTCCGCTCTCCGTGCTTTGACCGCGCGGGGAGCGGGCCTTTTCTTTTATCCTCCCCGGCAGGCCCAACATGAAGACCTGAAACAACCCGAGCCGGGAGGTCCGTCAATATGATTACCGTGCGCCGTTTTTCGCCGTTGATTTTGTCGTGTTGTTTACTGGCCGCCGTTGCGCTTTCGGGTCCTGCGGTCGGACATGCCGCCGACAGCGCCGACGCGACCGCGATCTTCGCCGGCGGCTGTTTCTGGTGCGTCGAGTCGGATTTCGACAAGGTGCCGGGTGTGGTGAAGACCGTTTCCGGTTATATCGGCGGCACCGTGAAAAATCCGACCTACCGTCAGGTTACCGCCGGCGGTACCGGCCACAGGGAAGCGGTCAAGATCATCTTCGATCCGGGCAAGGTTACGTACGAACATCTGCTGCACGTATTCTGGCGCAGTATCGATCCGACCGACGGCGGCGGACAATTCTGCGACCGCGGCGAAAGCTACAAATCGGCCATTTTCACGTCGAGCGTCGAACAACGCCGTCTGGCGGAATCCTCCAAGAAAGACGTCGCGAAGAAACTGAACAAACCGGTTGCTACGACCGTCGAACAGGCCGGGACGTTCTATCCGGCGGAGGGTTATCATCAGAACTATTACGAGGAAAATCCGATCCGCTACAATTTTTACCGGTCCCGATGCGGCCGCGATGCCCGCATCCGGGATGTTTGGGGCGACGAGGCTTTCAGCGGAATCAAGGGGCATTAGCGCGCGTCGCGTTTATCTGGAGTCGTCACCCCCCCCCCCCCGGGGGGGGGCCACAACACGCAGGCGGAGGCCATGCCGCGGAAAAGATGGATTCCCGCCGTCGCGGGAATGACGGAATGAGGATGAACGAACGTGACCTGCTCTCGATCGGATCATGATTGATCGGCTCTAGGGAACGAGGCGGTAGATTTTGTCGTCGCCCGGCGCGGGATCGCCGCGGCCGTCCCGGTTGCTCGATGAGAAATAAAGCAGGCCGTCGGGCCCGGCGGCGACCGCGCGCAGGCGCCCGAGGACCGACTCCTGCGGCCCCTTGGCGAACAACCGCTCGATCCGGGTGATCCGGTAGTTTCCTTTCTTCCCCGAAACGCCAATCCGGATCAGGGTGCCGCTGCCGAGTACGGCGAGGTATAGATCGCCGCGCCAGAAGGCAAGTCCGGCGGGCGGGGTCGTGGTCCGTTTCCAGGAGATGAGGGGATCGACGTACTTTTGGTGCCCCGGTGCGCCGACGGCCCGCGGCCAGCCGTAATGGCCGCCGCGCCGGATGACGTTGATCTCGTCGTGCGCGCCGAGCCCGAATTCACCCGAAGGGCCGTGCTCCGAGATGAACAGATCGCCGGTACCGGGATGCCAGGCCAGCCCTTGCGGATTGCGATGGCCGTAACTGTAGACCGGCGAGTCCGGAAAGGGATTATCCGGCGGGATGGCGCCGTCGGGCGTCACGCGCAGAATCTTACCGCCGAGGGACTTCAGGTCGTCGGCGTGTTCGGCTTCGTAAATCTCGCCGGTCGAAACGTACAACAAGCCGTCCGGTCCGAACGCAATGCGCCCGCCGTTGTGCAGCGAGGCGCCGGGAATTCCGTCGAGGATGACGCGGTCGTACCGCGCGCTGTCGCCTTGGTCGATCAGCCGGATCACCCGATTGAAGGTACCTTTGTCGCTGCGGTAGGTGTGCATCGCGTAGATGTAGGGCTGCTCGGGAAAACGGGGATGGACGGCGAGGCCCATGAGGCCGCCTTCGCCGCCCGCGAACAGACGCGTGAAGAAGCCGAAGAGGCCGCTTTGGCCTCGGGCGGCTTCGAGCGCCATGTAAGGTTTTTCCCGCAGTTTGCCTTTGACGATCAAACGGATGCGCCCCGGGCGTTCGCTGACCAGCGCGCGCTCGCTTCCGGGCAGGAAGACGAGCGACCACGGCACCTCCAGACCTTCGACCCAGATTTCGAGTTTCACATCGTTCGGTTTCGGGACGTAGCGGTCCTCGACCCGCTGCGGCGCCGGTCCGACGATGGGATCGGCGACGGCGGTGAGAGGTAACGCAAACAGGACAAGCGCGGTGCTGATGGCTTTCAATAAGGCGGGCAAGAAGGCGGGCGGCGCTCTCATCGATTAAAACCTCGCGACAGTTCGGCGGTTTTTGCCGCCGGGGCAAACCGTTTGTATCCCGAAGTGTGATGTAGCCCGAAACCGTTGTCAAACGGGCTTGGACCGTACGGCGAAGCAGGCGAGCCCGGCCGATCACGCGATCGTCCGGGGTGCCAAAATCATTGCGAGGATTCAACGACGGAGAATGTTAAGTGCCCCAAGTACCTCGCGCATTTGTTTGTCCTGTTGTGCCAGGAACTTCATCAGTTGATCGTGTTTCATGAACGTTTCCTTCATCTGCCGTTTGACCAGGGATTGTTGAAACTCTTTCGTTTTGACGGTCTTGGCGAATACGTCATCCCAATAGGCGATCTGCTCACGGCTCAAACCCGGAGGGCCCATAATCGAGCGGAAGCTGCCGAAATCGACGTCATAGCCGAGTTCTTTCCAGGTCGGTACGTTCTTGACCGCGCCGCCCAACCGGCTCGGGGCGCTGACGGCAAGAATGCGCAGCTTGCCTTGCTTATGATGGTTGATAAAGCCGCCGGTGCTCGATTGCGCGATATCGATGTGACCGCCGAGAAGGTTGGTGCGGCCGATCCGCCCGGATTGAAAGACGACGACCTTCATCTTCGCCGGATCGATTCCGGCCCGCAGCGCGGTGAGGGCGATGGCTTGGTGGTTCGGCCCGCCGCGGCTGGTGGCCGTGCCGAGAGATAAGGATTGCGGGTCCTTTTTAAGGCGGGCCAACAGATCCTTCGCGTCCTTGATCGGTGAATCGCCTTTGACGGCGGTACAGATGTATTCCGTCACCAACAGGACCAGCGGCGTCATGTCGAGCAGGCCGACCTTGGTGCGCCCGGTCAAGTAGCTTCCCAAGGCGCTGGAGCTGCCGACACCGAGAATATGGCCGTTGCCCTTGCGCGCGCTCATATACTCAAGCTGAACGCCGCCGCCGCCGCCGGCCTTGTTGAGCACCACCGCGACGCCGGGAACGATGTTGTGGGTTTTCCATATTTTTTGAATCAAGCGGGCAATCCTGTCGGGGCCGCACCCTGCCTTACAACTCACCACGATCTCGACCTTTTCGGTCGGTTTCCATGCGGCAAAAGCGGCACCTGAAAACAGACTGCCGATAAATAGAATAAGGGCACCATAAAATAATGCCCGCAATGGAATGAAACGGATCATTTTTAGTCTCCCTATTGTTTTTCAAGATTATTTTTATCGAATTGTTCTTCTCGGATAATAGTATATAGAAAAATATAGAACATGCCGAAAAAACCGACCGCTGAACGCTTCGGAAGGGGTGTGACGCTTCGTATTGCGTATGTAAATTGACGAAAAACGCCATTCC
>JAVJPD010000344.1:0-4275 GCA_040216475.1 Rhodospirillales bacterium | reverse complement strand
GGGTTCGCTGACCGCGCCGTTGACGGCAATGATATCGGCCGGCACACCGAGCATTTCCTGCTTGGCTTCGTTGGAATAGGTGACGAAACCGCGGTCGACGACGGACGACGATCCGGGCACGTCGGTCAGGAACGCGGCGATCATGCCGCCGGTGCACGACTCGGCGGTGGTGACCTTGATCCCAAAAGCCTTGCAGGCTTTCAGAACGTCTTTGGCCAGACGGAGGCAGTCTTCGCGGATGATCGTCATGGTCGTTACCTAAATCCAAAGGGAGCAAAGATAAACCCCGGCGGCGGCATAGGCGCCGGCAAGCACGTCGTCGAACATGACTCCGAAGCCGCCCGGCAGTTTTTCCGCCCAGGATACCGGCCAGGGTTTGAAGATATCGGCCAGACGGAACAGGACGAAGGCGATGGCGTAGAGGAGAGGGTCCGGGGCGACCGCCAGGACCGCGATCCACTGCCCGGCGATTTCGTCGATCACGATATAGCCGGGATCGGTGACGCCTTCGCGGCGCTCGAGCAGGTCGCTGGCCCAGATGCCGAGGATGACGGCGAGCAGGGCGGCCATTGCCAGGGCTTCGCGCCCGGCCAGACTCGCGATCAGCCAGGCCGGCGGCAGGCAAAGGGCCGAGGCCCAGGTGCCGGGCGCGAGCGGTAAAAAACCGGCCCCGGCCCCGGTGGCGATGATCGCGGCGGGATGCCACGCCGGTAAGGGCGGTGCGGGAGGCGGCGCGGGCGGGTTCGGCGGAACCGGCCGTGATTCTTCGTCTTTTTGTTTTTCCTCGGTCATGATCGCTCTCGCTATGGTTTTAGACTGCCGGTCGTTGTGCAAAAAACATGAATTTCCCCGCCGGGCCCGTTCTTAGGCCGAGCCGTTTCAAGGTGTTACCCCGCGTCCGGGTTAGTCATGAGAAACCCGGAAATCCAGGCATTACCCGCTTGCATGGCACGGCGAGAGCCGATACCGTCCAGTTTAGAACATAAAGCATAAAGAGGGCACAAATCTCGGGGACCATCTGCCCGTTTCCACCAGGAAATTTAGGGGGGCAGACAGCCATTCCTTTCCCGTGGGGGGAAAGCCTTGGCTTAAAGACAGATGAAGGCGTCGAAGGTCGAAGGGAAGGTCATGAAACAAGTGAACGGTTGGGAAAACCTCCGCGTCATCTCTCTGCGTAAACTCGAGCAGTGGTTCCCGGAGCGTCAAATCCACCTTCGGACCAACGGCCGCGTTTCTTTCGTGCGCTTTTCTCAGCGCACGCAAATCGTCATCACCGCTTCGATATTCCTGATCGCCGGTTGGACGGCTTTCACGTCCGTCAATTACATCTTGTACGATAAACTTCTGGCGGCGAAGGAAAGTCAAATCGCCAGCAGCCGGTTGGCGTATAAAAGCTTGTTGAGCGAAGTCACCGCGTATCAGCAAAAATTCAAGGCGATCACCCGCGACCTCGAGGAAAACCACGGCTTGATGCTCGGCCTTGTCGAGCAGAACGCGTCGTTGCAGCAAAGCCTAAAGTCGCTTCAGGCGGAATTGCGCACGACCGAGCAGGAACGGGTAAAAGTCGCCGATTCCCGAAAGAAATTAATTTCCCGCCTCGCGTCTCTCGAAGGAGAAATGCGAGAACTGAATAACACGAACTTCGCCCTGAAGGATAACCTGAAAACCAGCGAGTTGAAGCTGCAAACGGTCATGGCGTCGCGCAATCAAGCCTTGTTCAGCGGCAAGAAAATGCGCGACCAGCTTCAGGATTTGGAAACCCGCTTGAGCGAGCTACAGAAAACCGAGGAAGACGCCGTTCAAAAACTGAACAATCATACGCACTCAAGCATCAAGAGCATGGAGCGGGTCATTCAATTGGCCGGATTGAACGTCGACAGCTTGCTTAAATCGATGCGTCCGAAGCAGCGCGGGCAGGGCGGTCCGTTTATCGAACTCAAGATCGACAACATGCCGGCGAGCCGCTTGAAATCCCAACTCGTCAACCTCGATACCCGTCTCGAACGGGCGGCCGAACTGCAGAACATTCTGACGCGCCTGCCGCTGACTTCGCCGATGAAGTCGTTTTCCTTGAACAGCGGATACGGCAAGCGGCGCGATCCCCTGAACAAGCGCTGGGCCATGCATTACGGCGTCGATCTCGAGGGGCCCTTAAAATCGCCGGTTTTCGCATCCGCGTCGGGCAAGGTGAAATATGCCGGCTGGAAGGGCAAATACGGCAAGGTGGTTGAAATCGACCACGGTGCGGGCCTCGTGACCCGGTACGCCCATTTACATAAGATCTTGGTTAAAAAGGGGCAAAAGATCAATTTTTGGGATAAGATCGGTTTATTGGGCAGTACGGGGCGGAGCACGGGCGCTCACCTCCATTACGAAATCGTCTATAAAGGCAAAACCAGGGACCCGATGAAATTCATTCGGGCAGGACGTTATGTTCTCCAGCAGCAAAAGTAGCACGATCCAAAGCAAGACGAAGGAACCGTCCGCATCGGACAAGCCGGCGGCGCCTTCCATTCTCAGTTCGGATCTTCATGTCATCGGCAACCTGAACAGCGACGGCGAGATTCAGGTCGACGGTATCGTGGACGGCGATATCTTCACGAAATCCCTGATGATCGGCGAGGCCGCCGTCATCAAGGGCGAGGTCAACGCCGACTCGGTGATCGTTCACGGCACCATCAACGGCCAGATCAAGGCACGCTCCGTCAGCCTGATGAAAAGTGCGCACGTCGTCGGCGATATCCTGCATGAGGATCTCGCCATCGAGAAGGGAGCCTTCCTCGAAGGCCATTGCCGCCGGATCAGCATCGATCAGGACAAGAAGGAAACCGGCAAGGCGAAGATCAATCTCTTCAAGGACAAGTCCTCGAGCGACAAGGACAAGGCCGAAATTCCGTCGGTAACGTCCCAACCCGGGGCGGCCGGCAGCCCGGTCTGATCCGTTACGCCGCGTTCAACGCGTCGCGAAATACCGACGCCTCGACATTGCCGCCGGAACACACGGCGGCAATCGTTTTTCCGGCACAATCGATCCTGCCGCCGAGAACGGCCGCCAACGCGACCGCGCCGCCGGGTTCGACCACGATCTTGAAATAGCGGAATGCGACCGCCATGGCGTTCAGGGCCTCGTCGTCGCCGACGCTCAGGCCCTTCACCCCCAAGCTCTTGAGGATCGCGAACGTCAATTCGCCGGGCATCGGCGGCAGCAGCGCATCGCAAACCGAGCGCGGATCGCCCACGACCTTCTGGCGGATGCCGGTTTCGAGCGAACGCTTGGTGTCGTCGAAGGCTTCGGGCTCGACGGTGTAGACCTCGGTCGAAGGGCTGTCGTGCTTGAGTGCGAGCGCGCAACCCGACGACAAGCCGCCGCCGCCGCAGGGGATGAGAACCGCGTCGAGGGTTGCGTTCAGCTCGCGGGCCTGTTCGACGATCTCGAGTCCCGCCGTGCCTTGCCCGGCGATGATATGAAAATCGTCGTAGGAGGAGAGCACCGGCGCACCGCGTTCTTGTGCGATTCCGCCTGCGATGTCTTCGCGGCTTTGTTTGTAACGGTCGTAGAGAACCACCTCGGCGCCGTAGGCCTTGGTGTTGGCGATCTTCATCGGCGGTGCGTCCTCGGGCATGACGACGGTCGCGGGGACGCCGCAGAGTTTCGCCGCCAGGGCCACGCCCTGGGCGTGATTGCCCGAGGAATAGGTGATGACGCCGGTCCTTTTCGCCTCGGGCCCGAGCCGGGAAATATAGTTGTAAGCGCCGCGAATCTTGAACGCGCCGGTCAATTGCAGAGGTTCGGCCTTGACGAACAGGCGGCAGCCGAGCCGTTCGTTCAGCAGCGGGTTTTCTAGGAACGGGGTGCGCCGGGCGACGCCGCGCAGGCGGGCGGCGGCATCCTTAACGTCGTCGTAGCTCGGTAACTCTTTCATGGATCGGCTCGATGCACTCCAATAGCTTCTCGATCGCGGGAAGCGCCTCCGGTTCCGTGAGCTTGGGCGCATGGCCGACGTCGGGAACGGTCACCCGGTGGAGTTGTGGCATGGCCTCGGCCATCCGGTCAAAAGCCTTTTCGCTGAAGAGCAGGGATTTCGCGCCGCGTACCGCGAGCACGGGGATGCGGTGCATGGCCCGGAACGGCTGCCAGAAATCGTACTCTTCCAGGGCGTCGTGGGTCACGGTGCGCAGGATGTTCGAATCCCAATCGCAGTGGATATGGCCGTCCGGGTCCTGGATGTAGCTGTTCTGCGCCAACTCCAGCCATTCCTCGTCGGTATGCGCCGG
>JAVJPD010000343.1:0-9423 GCA_040216475.1 Rhodospirillales bacterium | reverse complement strand
ATGACGATCAACAGCGGCAGATCGAAGTGCGTCGCGCTCCAGATTGCCGAGGCCCCCATCACATAGTCGCCGTCGCCGAGAAGCGCGACCGGCATCCGGCCCGTGTCCTTCAGCGCCAGCGCCGCGCCGACAGCGATGCCCGGTCCCGCGCCGATACCGGCGCCGCCGTTCGAACCCAGATAATCAAGCGGTTCGTAGATATCCACACAATCGCCGGGCCAGCCGAGCGGAATCGAGACCACGCTGATATCGTCGCGGCCTTCGCGGAACTTCTTCCAAATCAACGCCATGTCGCGCAGGCCCATCTCGCCGGCAGCGACCGGCTCGGTCTGTTTCGGCGCATGGCGGGTCATCGCGAACTTGAGGCCGCCGGCCTTTTTCGTGCCGCGCTTCTTGAGCTCTTCCAGCAACGCCGCGGTGAAGGTTTCCGCCGTCGCTTGAATGCGAAGATCCGCCGCCGGCAGCGCGTTGAAATCCTTGCTCCAGCCGCGATGAATGTAAGAATCGACGGAAGTGTGAATTAACTTGCCCTTGACCTTATCAAGCCCGCCGGCGCGTTTGGCGAAACCGCCGAGATCGAGCCAATCGAGGCTCAACACCACGTCGGCCTCCTTGAAGGCCTCCAAGTGTTGGTCCTTGGGGCCGAAACGGAATCGTGCCTCCAGCGGATGCAGCGGATGGTTGGTCGGAAACGATGCCGAGGCATGCAGATCCTGAATCACCAGCGCGCCCAACATCTCCGCCAACTCGATACGGTTCCGCCAATCCTCGTCCTGACGGCTGAGGCGGCCCGCCAGCATGACCGGTTTTTTCGCGGCCAGCAGCATATCGGCGGCTTGCGCCACTTCATGGGCGCCAGGACCCGCCGGCGGCGCCGGCTTATAGCGCGCGATGTCGGGCAGCTCGACTTCCTTTTCGAGTTTGCCGTTCTGCAGCCCGCAATCGAGGCAGACATAGGTGGGGCCGTACGGCGCGGTACGCGCGATCTGATCGGCCCGCAGAATGGATTCGAAAGCGGACTCGACCGAAAACGGCGTATCGTCCCATTTGGTGTAATCGCGGATGATTGCCGCCTGATCGGAAGTGGAGTGAATCCAATCGATCCAAGGCCGGCGCTTGTGCGCATCCATCGGGCCGTTGGCGCCGATGATGACGACCGACTTGCGGTCGCACCAGGCATTGTGAATGGCCATGCAGGCATGCATCAACCCGACGTTGGTATGAATGGCCGCCGCCATCGGCGTATCGGTGACCTTCGCGAAACCGTGTGCGATGGCGACGCAATGCTCCTCGTGCAGGCACAGCAGCATCTGCGGGTTGTCGTTACCGAGATAGTTCACGATCGAGTCATGCAAACCGCGGTAACTCGAGCCCGGAACCAATGCGACGTATTTGTAGTCGAGCCGTCGGATCAGCTCCGCCATGGGATCGGAGTTGTATTCCTGCTTCGGATTGCCGATGTTTTGCGGCCGGCCGATCTCGTTGAATGAAGCGGTTCCGGGAGCGACGGTTTTCTTGTTCGAATTGGTGTCCACGATACGTTCCTTGTCTTTAAAAACGGTTGCGCCGTGCGAGTTGCGCCGAAGACGAACCCGACATGAATTAAGTGATTCCGAAAACCCGAACGGGAGGTCAGGTATGCCTCGGACCCGAATGACCGCATACCAGCTTTTTCTAATGAAAGCGGCTTGGGCCTCGCCGTCGAGGCCGGCGGCAAGATTAGGCCAAGGCACGCGAACGAAGCAAGTATACTATTGAATGCCGGATTTTAATTTGTTATCGCCGCCGATTATAATACCCTCACCCATCGCTGAGAATTCTTTCTCAAATCAACAAAATTATGGCATTCCGGGAGGCAGCCTTGACCGATTCAATCGAAGTCTTAAGGGAAAAGCTGAACGTTGCGTGGCACTTCTTCTACCACCGCGGCTACATCGACGGTTTTGGGCATATCAGCGCCCGCACCGAGGACCCGAACCGGGTCGTCATGACCCCGCACGAGCTCGACGGCCATTCCCGCCCCGAGGACTTCGTGATCGTCGACCTCGACGGCAACCAGTACGGCAGCGACATCAAACTGCCCGGCGAGCTGGAGATTCATCTCGGCATATACCGCAACCGCCCCGACGTCGGCAGCGTCGCGCACTTTCATTGTACGCATGCGACCAGCTTCAGCATGTCGGAACACGCCTTGAAGCCGAGCTATTTCATCGCCTCCATCTTCCAATCCGGCATTCCGATCCACCCCGATCCGCAATTGGTCAGCACCCGCGAACTCGGCGAAGGTTTGGCGAAAACGTTGGGCCCGCACCGAGCGGCGCTGATCCGCGCGCACGGCATCGTCGTCACCGGCGCCGATGTCGAGGAAATGGCTGCCGGCGTCTATATCATGGAAGACAATGCCAAGCGTACCTGGGTCGCGGCGACCATGGGCGAGCATGAAACCCTCG
This sequence comes from Rhodospirillales bacterium, assembly GCA_040216475.1. GTDB lineage: Bacteria > Pseudomonadota > Alphaproteobacteria > Rhodospirillales > CALINB01 > CALINB01. Next base: position 6,973 of record JAVJPD010000343.1, on the reverse strand, counting down.
GCGAAGAAGAAGCGAAAGACCTGGAAGCGAAAATCCTCAAGCACCGCGGTCCGATCAAGCGGGTGTGGCGTTTCATCAACGAGACCGCCCGCGACCTGCCCTGACACGCGGACCTGACGATCATGGGACAATTCGGCATCGGCGGTGTCGATCGAGACGATCTCGGCATGGCCGTGCGGCGAGCGCAATCTTCACCGGCCGGGACGCATCCGATCCCGGATTTCCCGTCCGCCGCTGCCTCGCCGACATCAAGCCCAAACCCGGCCATGAATTCTTCTCGCCCGTGACCCCGGCGCTCGCGACCGGCCGGGTCCGTTTCGTCGGCGATCTTCTCGCCATGGTGATCGCCGACACGCCCGAACAGGCCCGCGACGCCGCCGAGATGATCGCGGTCGAATACGACGAACGCCCCGCCGTCACCGATACGGCCAAGGCCGCCGAGCCGGACGCGCCGCAGATCTGGCCCGGCTGCGAAAACAACACCTGCGTCTTGTGGGAGAACCAAAACTCCGCGCCGGTCGATGACATCTTCGAGCGCGCGCATAAGATCGCAACCGTCGACGTCGTCAATTCCCGCGTCATGGGAACGCCGATGGAGCCGCGCGCCGCTCTGTCGGAATACGATGCCGCGACCGGCCGGGTTATTCATTACGCGCCCACCCAGGGCGTGCATCGCCATTCATTTATTCTGCAAAACTTCCTGCCGACGATGACCAAGGACGACGTCCGCATCGTCTCCAGGGACGTCGGCGGCGGCTTCGGCCTGCGGGGCAAGTTCTACCCCGAGAGCATGCTGATGATCTGGGCCTGTAAGCGCCTGAAAAGAAACCTCAAATGGCTCGCCGACCGCTACGAGTCCATGGTGTCCGACACCCACGGCCGGGACAACGTCACCCACGGCGAAGCGGCGCTCGACGAGAACGGCAAGATGCTGGCCGTGCGCCTGCACGCGACCTGCAGCGTCGGCGCGTATCCGTTCCAGAACGGCCCCAACGTGCCGATCTTTAACGGCGGCCGGGTCACCGGACAGGCCTACGACATCCCCGCGATCCATCACGTAATCCGCTGCGTCTTCACCAACAACACGCCGACCGACACCTACCGGGGCGCGGGACGGCCGGAAGCGGCCTACATCATGGAGCGCCTGATCGAGGCCGCCGCCGACGCGATGGGCATCGATCCGGTCGAAATCCGACGGCGCAATTTCATTCCCCGCGACAAGATTCCCTACACCAATTCGCGCGACTGCGTTTTCGATTCCGGCGATTTCGCCGGCACTTTGGAGATGGCTCTCGAGCTCGCCGATTGGAATGGATTTACAAAACGCCGCGCGGAATCGGAAGCGCGCGGGCTGTATCGCGGCATCGGCATCGGCTATTTCATCGAGGCTTCCGGTGCCAATCCCATCGAGGAAGGCCGGGTCCGGGTCAACCGCGACGGCACGGTCAGCCTGATCATGGGCACGTTCTCCCACGGCCAGGGGCATTCGGCGGTGTTCCCGCAGATCGTCGTCGACAAGCTCGGCGTCGATTACGACGCGATCGATTACGTCGACGCCGGCGATACCGACGTCGTGCCCTTCGGCGGCGGCACCGTGGGTTCGCGCTCCTCGATGATGGCGGGCACGATCATCGTTCGAAGCTGCGATGCCATCATCGAAAAGGGAAAGAAGATCGCCGCGCACCTGTTGCAAGCGGACGCGGCGAGCGTCGGCTTCGCGGACGGCGTCTTCAGGGTCACGAGCGGCGGCGGCGCCATGACGCTGGCGGAGATCGCCGCCGCCGCGCACGATCCGGCCCGCCTGCCCGACGGCATCGAACCGGGCCTCGATGAAACCCAACGCTTCGATCGCGGCAAGGGGTTGGACGCCTACAACCATCCCAACGGCGCGCACATCGCCGAGGTGGAAATCGATCCCGAGACCGGCGTCGTCCGCCTCGTTAAATACACCGCGCTCGACGATAACGGCATCGTCCTCAATCCGATGATCGTGCACGGCCAGGTGCACGGCGGCGTTGCGCAGGGCTTGGGCCAGGCGATCCTGGAAAACCCCGTCTACGACTCCGAGACCGGCCAGTTCCTGACCGGCTCGTTCATGGATTACGCCATGCCGCGCGCCCGCCACATCCCCGACATCGCCGCCGCCAACAACGAGAACGAACCCAGCACGTCGAACCCGCTCGGCGTCAAGGGCGCCGGCGAAGGCGGCTGCTGCGGCGCGCCGTCCGCCATCGTCATCGCGGCCATCGACGCGCTCAAACCGCTCGGCGTCAAACACCTCGACATGCCGCTGACGCCGGAAAAGGTCTGGCGGGCGATGCAAACCGCGAAAGGAACCTAACCATGGCCGTTTTTCTCTCGGAAGCCGATATCCTCTCGCTCGTGACCATGAAGGACGCCATCGAGGCGGTCTCGGATGTGTTCAAAATCCGCGGCGAAGGCGCCGTCATCAATCCGCCGCGCCAGCAGATCGACATCCCCGAAGGCTATCTGCGCCTGACCTCGGCCATCGTCTCGCCGCTGAAGAAGATCGCGGTCAAGGTGTCCTCATCCATGGTGTTCGCGAGCGAGTCCGGGCGCGTGCTTCTGTTGGTCGACAGCGAAACCGGCCGGGTCGACGCGATCATCGAGGTGTTTCATCTCGGCGCGCTGAGAACCGCCGCCGCGAGCGGCGTCGCGACCGGTTTGCTTGCGCGCAAAGACGCCGACACCGTCGGCATCTTCGGCACCGGCCGGCAGGCGAAAACCCAACTTGCCGCCGTCGCCGCCGTGCGGCCGATTAAACGAATCCTCGCCACGGGGCGCAACCCCGAACGCCTCGCCGCGTTCTGCGCCGAGATGACCGATACGCTTCATCTTCCCGTCACCGCGGCGGAAAGCCCGGATGCATTATATGACTGCTCTATTCTGGTCGCGGCGACGACATCGAAGACCCCCGTCCTGTTCGGCGAGAAGCTCAAGCCCGGCACCCACATCAACGCCATCGGCGCCAACCGCCTCGAGCGTCAGGAGATCGACGATGCGGTCATCAAGCGCTGCGCCCTCGTTACCGTCGACAACAAGGAACAATCGACGAAGGAGTCCGCCGCCCTGCTGCGCGCCGTCGAGAACGGCACCCTCGCGTGGGACGACGTGCTGGAACTCGGCGACTGCATGACCGCCGACGGCGGGAAACATCTCGCCGCGACGCGCACGCCCGAGGCGATCACGTTATACAACTCCCACGGCGTCGCCATGGAGGACGTGGCGTTGGCGAAGAAAGCCTACGAACTGGCCCTGGAAAATGGCGTCGGCCTCGAGGTGCCGTTCACGCCGGCTTGAGAATCGGCTCTCACTCGAGACCAAATCATGACGCGCTTTAGCAGGTTGCTAGCGGACGGACTACGCGTGCAGATGCCTGGAAACGCATGCCACGTGACGATGATCCGTACCGCAACACCCGCCGACGACACGAAGGTTCGGCAGATTCTCGGCAAGCTCGATATGCAAGGCGCCGAATTCTTCGGGATCGCCCTCATCCAACGTCGCCGCGCCGTCGAGCTCGGCATGGCTTAAACGCGAGGCATTGGCGCGCACGCCGCCGATGCGCTTGACCCAATCGGCGCCGGTCGCGACGGCATCGCGAAAATGGTCCGGATGAGCGCAGTTCACCATGTAATATAGAGGCGCGTTGCCGGTCGCCGCGTCGACTGCGGCGATGGCCTCGCCGAGCGTCTCGCCCGCCGGCAGGCGCCCGTCCGTCTCCACCGTAAACGATACCGCCACCGGCAGCCGCTCGGCGACCGCCGCCCGCACGATCCCGGCGGCCTCGCCGATATTGGTCATGGTGACGGCCGATATCATGTCGACGCCGGCGCCGGCGAATATCCCGATCTGCGGCCGATGCGCGGCATACGCTTCTTCGGCCCCGGGAACACCGTCGGCGGTGTAGCCGTCGCCCGCCGGGCCGACGACACCGTTCAGTACGATCGGCGCGACGCGCGATTGCCAACCGGCCCGGAGGTTCTCGGCAAACCCGACGGCATCCATTGTGAGTCGGAGCATCTCGTCTTCGGTTTTATTCAATTTCGGCCCCCAGCTCGGACAGCCGCGCCACGTATTGGTATCGAGCACGAATCCCGTCCGGGCCAGTGCGGCCAAATCGAGGAACCGCTCGAAATAGCGCTGCATCGCCTGCCGCGCGCCATCGTCCTCCATCAGGACGATGGCCGCGAATTCGGGCGCCTCGAAACCTTCCTGAAAGAACATCCATGTCTCGAAACCGCCGTCGGTCACGAACGGCCGCTCGGTTCTCAAAAGCGTCTCGATTGCTTTCATCGCACACCTCAAAATTTACGGACCGGTATTGCCCCCCGCCGCGAACTCTGCCGGTAAATTCAATCGATAAACTCGCATCCCCGCTCGATGAGGATCTTATCGACCCAGCCACGGTCCGCTGCGCCCTTTTTGATCTCTTCCAGATGGCGTATTTCCGACGCGTGCTTGGCCTGCGAGTCCTTGAGGATCTTCTCGGCGCCGATGCGCGGCACGGCGACGACGCCGTCGCAATCGCCCAGCATCAGATCGCCCGGCCGGATCACCATGCCGCCGAGACTGATGGGAAAGCCGATTTCGCCCGGACCGTCCTTATAGGGGCCGCGGTGAGTCACGCCGACCGCAAAGACCGGCATGTCGTGTTCCAGGAAGCAATCCCGGTCGCGAACGGCGCCGTTGAGAATGAACCCGCCGACCTTGCGATAGATCGCCTGCGCGAGCATCATTTCGCCGAACAGCGAGTTCGTGATTTCGCCCCCGGCGTCGCATACGATGATATCGCCCGGTTCGGCCATATCGATCGACTTATGCAGCATCAGGTTATCGCCCGGGCGCGAACGCACGGTCAGCGCCGGCCCGGCCAGCACGCCGCCGCGGTGCATGGGGCGCATATTGCTGCCGCCCGAGTCCATCCGCGCCATGCAATCGCTGACGTTCGCGACCGGGATGGCACGGAACCGGTCGACCAGGTCGGAAGAAATCCGCTCCCAGCTTTTCTTAATGCGAAATCCGTTGCTCATTTTCCTCGTCCCCCGTGTTCGTAAATCCGTGCATTTCCGACAATCGCGATGCCGCGCGCGGTCAGCCCGCCGGGCGGTTCGCCTGCAGGAAGGTCCGGACATGGCGAGTCGCGAGCGGAATGCGCTCCTTGGGGTCCTTCCACGGATATAGGCTGACCTGCGCGTTCGGCGCCAGCATCGCGGACTCCATGGCGACGTCGTAGGGATGCCCCTCGGTATCGTCCGGCATGATCAGCAGCGGTTTCTTACACGCCTTGACGAAATCGCGGTCCACGCTGAACACGAAGTCGGCGGGCTTGTGGAACATGTTATCGAGAAACGTCGCGACCATGTCCGGCGTGATGTCCGGGTTCTTCTCGCACATGGGCTCGCCCCACCCCTTCCCGAAGTTCTTGGCGAACCGGTCGGGTATTTCCGGACGAAAGCCGACCGGTTGCGAAATTACGCCCGCGACGACGCGCTCGGGCGCGTGCTTGACCAGATTCCAGATGAACGGCCCGCCGATGCAGAACCCCATGACCAGGAATTTGTCGATGCCGAGGTGATCCATCACCCCGAGATGATCGTCGGCGTACATGCCCCACGGCCGGTCGGGCTCGATGGGGCCGGTCGACCGGCCGTTCTTGGCGTTGCGCTGGTCGAGCGTGACGCAGCGGAACTCGTTTTTGAATTCCTTGAACGTATCGATGGGCGCCGCGGTCGTAGCGTCGGCGACGGTGCCGTTGAGCCCGCCGCCGGGGATGATCAGTAACGGAAAGCCGTTACCGGCTTCTTCATAATGAATTTTGGCATCGCCATGTTCGTAGAACGGCATGGTGGCTTCCTCCTCCCTTTGTTTTTCGTCAACATGATTTTATCAACCTTATCCGCGCCGGTCCGGCAGGTCCACCTCGCTCATGAGGGCAGGACGGCGGGAGGGCCGGCTCTTAATCGGATTATGACCGGCGAATCCGGTTAACCGCGTTTGCGTTTCTTTCGGTACTCGCCCGATTTAAATTCGACATCGAGTTTTTTTATTTCCCTTTCATCTTTCACGAGACGAATTTTTAATTCGGGCGCTTTCTGACGCTTAAACGGGAAAATATAGGCAAAGGGCGTTCCGGCGAAAATCGTTTCTTCGCTGCCCGGCTCGCGGGTCCATCGACACGGAAGGTGGCTCATATGATAACGGTCGGTGTCGATGATGCCCGAAAGCGGTTCAAAAGGAAGCGTCCTGGTGTGGTGCGTTGCCGGCGTGACGTAAACCGACCATCCCTCATCGGTTTCGATCCACCAAGGGCTTACCATCTTCGGTAAACCCTTCATGCCGAATGTGCCCGGCATTCCCGAGGCTTGACTGGCGGGGTGCCAGTCCACCCGGAATATATCCGGTGCGCACATCGAAAATACATCGAGAGAATCGGGATCGGGCACAGGCTCGCCGTTCTGATCCGAGGAGCACCGGGTCAAGTTAACGGTACACCACAAAGGCAGCACGATGGCCGTTTCGAAAAGGTCGGTAAAACCGGGGCAAACACGCACGGTTTTGAAGTCCGTAACATCTTCTACCGTACCCTCGTCATCCACTTTAGCCGGGATGCGGCTGAACCATTTAGGGGCTACTCTACGGGGCTGCAGCTGCGGAAACTTGAGGAGATCTGCGCAGTCGGTCGAGAACCGGATCGCCATGTATGGACCTTTCTCCCATTACGTTTTTTGTATATCGGCTTTAGTATATCGACGCCGATACGTCCCTGTTGACCGTCGGCCTGGTTATCCGTCGGCTTGAATCGTCAGGCTAGCCACTTGGGACCTTGACAACAAGCCGGGAGCGAACCGGCGGGAGCGGAATTCGAACCCGCGGGCTTCGGGTCACGAAACGGCACCCGGATATTCGCCCGAATATTCAGAGGGGAAAAATGGCGGAGAGGGAGGGATTC
>JAVJPD010000342.1:0-6990 GCA_040216475.1 Rhodospirillales bacterium | reverse complement strand
CTGGCGAGCAGGATGGGGTCCTTGAAGCCGGCGGCCTTGAGATCGAACATGGCGGCGAAACCGCCCAGATTCGAAGCCACGCCGGGCCGCCGGGTGGATTTCGCCAGCGGTTTGATGGCCTCGACGAGCGCGGCGCCGGCGTCGATGTCGACGCCCGCGTCCTTGTAACGCAGGCCTTTTGTCTGATTTGGGTTTGTAATCCCTTCCTCCCTCGGAGTGACGTGATAGAGTACGGCAGGTCGAGGCGAAGATACTGGATTCACAGCGGTTTTGAAATGATCGATCGATGCCGGTTTTTCGGTGGGGACGCGCCGTTCCGGGCCGCGTCGCGGCCAAGGTTCCCGGCCGCGCCGTTTCGGGCCGCAATGGTTCTGGCCGTGGCGCTCCTGGTTTTCGTGTCGGGGCCGGCGGCAGCCCGCTACGACGTCTACGAGGTCGCCGTACCGATTGACGTGACCGCGCAAAGCGCCGCCGAGGCCAAGACCGAGGCCCTGGCCGGCGGTGAGCGCCGGGCTTTCACCCGCCTGCTCGAACGCTTGACGCTGCTCCAGGACCGCGACCGCCTGCCGCAGCTCGGGCCGCAGGGAATCGCCACCTTCGTCAAGGATATTTCCGTTGCGGACGAGAAGACCTCCGGCGTGCGCTATCTCGCCAAGCTGACGGTCCGCTTCAAGCGCCGGGAAATCCGCAAGCTGCTGATCGATCTCAACATTCCCTTTGCCGAAACGCCGAGCAAACCGGCGCTGGTGCTGCCCGTGTATCAGGCCGCCGGCGCCTTGATGCTGTTCGACGATCCCAACCCGTGGCGTGAAGCGTGGGCGGGCCTGCCGGAGCGCGGCAACCTGGTGCCGCTGATCCTGCCGCAGGGCGATCTCTCCGACATCGCCGCCATCGGCGCCGAACAGGCGGTACAGGGCGACACTCAACGCCTGGAGGCGATCGCGGCGCGCTACAAGGCGGGCGACGTGCTGGTCGCGTTCGCGCGCCTCAGCCTCGATATCAAGACCTCGCGCCCGCGCACCGAGGCCGAGTTGATCCGCTACGGCGGCACCGGGCGCGTGATGCGCCTGACCAGCGCGCTCACCGCCGAGCCGGGTGAGACGCCGCAAGGGCTGCTCAACCGCACCGCCGAATTGCAGGCCCGCCAGATCGAGGATCAATGGAAACGCGACAACCTGTTGCAGTTCGACCAAAGCGGCGTGGTTGCGGTGACGGTCCCCATCGAGACTCTGAAAAGCTGGATCGGCATCCGTCGCAGCCTCGCGGGCGTGTCGGTGTTGCGCCAGATCGATCTGGTGATGCTGTCGCGCGAGGAAGTGCGCGCCAATCTGATCTATCTCGGCGAGCTCGAACAGCTCATCCTGGCGCTCGAGCAGGCGGATTTGCGCTTGTCCAAGGAGGGCGACGGCTGGATACTCAGGCCGCTCCGTGCCGCACAGGGACAAAAACAAAAGAACGCAGGATAAATCGTGAATATCGTCAATCTCATCACGCTCGGCCGCCTGCTGGCGAGCCCCGTCGCCATTTGGTTAATCATCAACCATGAGTACATGCTGGCCTTTTGGGTGTTCATCCTGGCCGGGCTCAGCGACGCCGTTGACGGCTTCATCGCCAAGCGCTTCAACCTGGAGACCGTGTTCGGCAAATATCTCGATCCGATCGCGGACAAGGTGCTGCTGGTCAGCGTCTACGTGGCGCTGGGCCAGGACGGCGCGATCCCGGCCTGGCTGGTGATCCTGGTGGTGTTCCGCGACGTCATCATCGTCGGCGGCGCGATCCTCTATCACACCGTTACCCAATCCCTGACCATCCAGCCGCTGATGATCAGTAAGGTGAACACCGCCGCCCAGGTGCTGTTCGCGGGCCTGGTGCTGTGCGGCCACGCCTACGGTTTCGCCGATCACTGGACCATCGGCGCCCTGATTTACGTGGTCGGGGCGACGACGCTATTATCGGGCAGCGCCTACGTGGTTACCTGGTGGCGGCGCGCCGCCGCGGTGTCGGAGGTTAAAAAATGAATCCCGCCAAGCAGGCCCGTTACTGGCTCATCGGCTTTGCCGTCTTCATTTTGCTGGTGTACGTGCTGCGCGACATACTGCTGCCATTCGTGGTGGGCATGGCGATCGCCTACTTCCTCAATCCGCTGACGACCCGGCTGCAGCACTGGAAAGTCTCGCGCACGATCGCGACGCTGCTGATTATGCTGGCGTTCATCGCGATCACGGTTACGGCGGCTTTGCTCTTGTTTCCGCTGTTGCAGGCGCAAGTCGCCTCGTTTGCCGTGCGGGTGCCGGGCTATCTCGAAAAGCTGCGCGCGAGCGTCATGCCGTTTCTCGAGCACGCCTGGACGGCCCTGTCCGACGAGCAGGCGCAAAAGCTGAAGGACGCCGCCGGGGGGCAGGCGGGCGCCGCGATCAAATGGGTCGGCGGCCTGCTCAAGAAAGTCTGGAGCGGCGGCCTCGCGTTGTTCGAGCTGATCTCGCTGGTCGTGATCACACCCATCGTCGCCTTCTACATGCTGCGCGATTGGGAAACCTTCGTGCACAAGATCGACGGCTGGCTGCCGCAGCGCCACGCCGGCACGATCCGCGGTCTCGCGAAGCGCATCGACGACACCATCGCCGGCTTCGTGCGCGGCCAGGCGAGCGTGTGCCTGATTCTCGCCCTTTATTACGGCCTCGCGCTGTCGGTGGTCGGCCTCGAGTTCGGCCTGATCGTCGGTCTGTTTGCCGGGCTGATTTCGTTCATTCCCTACGTCGGCGCCTCGCTCGGCCTGTTGGGCGGCGTCGGTTTGGCGTACGCGCAGTTTCCCGATTGGACGCCGGTCGTCATGGTCGCGGCCGTGTTCGGCGTCGGCCAGGTTCTCGAGAGTTATGCGCTGACGCCGAAGCTGGTCGGCGACAAGGTCGGCCTGCACCCGGTTTGGATCATCTTCGCACTGATGGCGGGCGGTGCGTTGTTCGGCTTCACCGGCATGCTGCTCGCCATTCCGGTGGCCGCGGTGACCGGCGTGCTGATCCGCTTCGCGATTTCCCGATATCTCGACAGCCCGCTCTATACCGGTGGCGGCGACTCGTCGTCGACCTGATAAGGGATAAAGGTTTCCGGCTTGTCCGATCCCGTACAATTGACGCTTACCTTCGAGCACCGGCCCGCGCTGTCGGGCGAGGATTTTCTGGTCGCGCCGTGTAACCGCGAGGCCGTGCAATGGCTCGACCGCTGGCGGGATTGGCCGGGTCCGGTCCTGGTGCTCTACGGCCCGGCGGGCTGCGGCAAGACCCACCTGACGCACGTGTTCCTGGCGCAGGCGGGCGGCCGGGACATCACGGCCGAGGTAAGCAATGGCGCAAGCCCCGATGACCTCTTGAGCGGCGCGGACGCGTTCGTGATCGAAGGCGCGGACGGGCTGGCGACCTCGGGGCACGCCGAAACGCTGTTGCACGTCTATAACGTGGCGCGCGAGCGCGGCGCCAAGATCCTGCTGACCGCACTCGAACCGCCATCGCGCTGGAAGGTCGCGCTTGCCGATCTGCGCTCGCGCCTGAACGCGGCGAGCGCCGTCGGCATCGGCGCGCCCGACGACGCGTTGATCGGGGCGCTGCTGGTGAAGCTGTTCGCCGACCGGCAGCTCAAGGTCGACGAGGACGTGATCCCGTATCTACTCGCGCGCATGGAACGCTCGTTCGAGGCGGCGCGCCGGCTGGTCGAGGCCATCGACAAGGCGGCTCTCGCGAAGCGCCGCAACATCACCACGCCCCTGGTGCGCCAGGTGCTGGAGGCGGAAGCGCCCTGATCAGAGGCGTCCTTCGATGGGATGCAGGTAGCCGAGGAATTCGTCGGCGACCGATTGCCAGGAAAACTTAAGGGCATACGCGCGGCACGGTTCGGGCTTGATCGAGAGCGCCCGCCGGGCGGCGTCGGCGAGGTCGTCGGACAACACGCCGATGGGCGCGCCGTTGATGACGTCGAGCGGCCCCGGCACCGGAAACGCCGCGACCGGCACGCCGCAGGCGAGGGCTTCGAGCATGACGAGCCCGAAGGTGTCGGTCAGGCTCGGAAACATGAACACGTCGGCGGCGGAATAGTACCACGATAGTTCCTCGTCGCCGTCGGCGATGAAGAAATGCGCGTCCGGATATTTTCGGATCAGGGCTTGGCGTTGCGGGCCGCCGCCGACGACGACTTTACTTCCAGGCAGATCCAGATCGAGAAACGCCGTCAGGTTCTTCTCCACCGCGACCCGGCCGATGTACATGTGAATCGGCCGCGGCAGGTCGAGATAGGTCTTGTCGCGCGGCCTGAATGCGTCGGTGTCGACGCCGTGCGACCATTTTTTCACGTTGTCGAATCCGAAATCGGTCAACAGGCGGTAAACCGACGGCGAGGGTGCGAGCACGCCTTTCGACGGCGCGTGAAAGCGCTGCATGCCGCGATAAAGCCAAGTGATCGGAATTTTCGTGCGGGTCTGGATGTATTCGGGAAACTTGGTGTGATAGGCGGTGGTGAAGGGCAGGCTGCGCTGCAGGCAATACTTTCGCGCGAACTGGCCGAGCGGTCCTTCGGTGGCGATGTGAATGGCGTCGGGCTTGAATGCGTCCAGGCGGCAGTGAACGCCTTTGGAGGCGAACAGCGCCAGTTGGATTTCCGGATACGTCGGGCAGGGAAAGGCGCGGAACTGCGAGGGTGCGATAACTTCGATGGCGTGGCCGCATTCTTCGAGGTGCCGGATGACGCTTTCCAGAACCCGGACGACTCCATTGCGCAGCGGATACCAGGCATCGGTGATGATGGCGATGCGCATAGATGTCTTGTTTCCCAAACGGGGAGGCCCCATATTTTGTGCTATCGGCCATTGTGCCCGGTTCGTGTTACAACCTAATGACGATTCCTCCGTTAACCGGCCCATGAAACTAAAGACGTTTCGGTGCGCGTTCGACGGCGAGGCCGTTGCCGAAGCCGGGCGGCGTGTTTAAACAGGGGGATATCAACGATAATGCATTGGGAGGATGAGCATGGATCTTGGTATTGCCGGCAAGAAGGCTCTCGTCTGCGCCGCCAGCAAGGGACTCGGCAAGGCGTGCGCGGCGGCTTTGGCGCGTGAGGGCTGCGAGGTCACCATCGTGTCGCGGTCGATGGAGAACCTGGAAAAGGCGGCCGCCAACATCAAGCAACAAACCGGCAAGACCGTGACGCCCGTGGTCGCCGATCTGTCGACCGACGATGGCCGTGCCGAGGCGATCAAGGCCTGCGGCGATCCGGATATCCTGATCAACAACTGCGGCGGGCCGCCGCCGGGCTATTTCCGCGAATGGGACCGCGCCGATTGGATCAAGGCACTCGATATGAACATGATCAACCCGATCATGATGATCAAGGCTACCGTCGACGGCATGATCGAGCGCAAGTTCGGACGCATCGTCAACATCACGTCGGCCTCGGTGAAGGAACCGATCAAGATCCTCGGATTGTCGAACGGCGCGCGCGCCGGCCTTACCGGATTTTGCGCCGGTATCGCGCGCGAGACGATCACCCATAACGTGACGATCAACAATCTATTGCCGGGCGGTTTCGAGACGGAACGTTTGCGTTCGAGCAACAAGGTCCGCGCCGAGCGGGCGGGCATCAGCCTCGAAGACGTCGTGAAGGAACGGTTGGCCGACGTGCCGGCGGGCCGGTTCGGCGATCCGGCCGAATTCGGCGATGCCTGCGCCTACTTGTGCAGCGCCCAGGCCGGATACGTAAGCGGATTGAACTTTTTGATCGACGGCGGGCGCTACAAAGGCGCGTCGTAAGAACCGTCATTAAACCGTCATCAAATCGTCACAACCCGGGGCTTAACTGGCGGTTCTCGATAAGCGTAGATTTGAGATTATGAGCCAAAATATGTCCTCTGAAGTGAGCCTTGAGGCCCTCGCGCCGGGCGGCGCCGAGCCGTTGCCCGCGCAGATTCCGGTCGGCGGCAACGCCCTCGAACGGAGCGGGGCGGCGGCTTCGGACTCCGCGAAGATCAGCGTCCATTCCAAGGAGCGCTTCATCAACCGCGAGCTTTCGTGGTTGGCCTTCAACTTCCGGGTACTCGAGGAGGCGCTGAATAAGAGCCATCCGTTGCTCGAACGGCTGCGCTTCCTGTCGATCTCGGCCTCCAATCTGAACGAATTCCACATGGTCCGCGTGGCCGGCCTGAAAGGCCAAATCCGCGCCGGCGTGCAGACGCCGAGCGACGACGGGCTTACCCCGGCGCAGCAATTGGTGGCGATCAACCGCGAGGTCCGCCGGCTGATGGACGAACAGCAGGATTGCTGGAGCGAATTGCAAGAGGAATTGAGCCGTGTCGGCATTCATGTGGTCGATCCCGGCACGCTCGACCAAAAAGACCGCGATTGGCTGGAAGGCCAATTCATGGAGCATATTTTTCCGGTGCTGACGCCGCTCGCGATCGATCCGGCGCATCCGTTCCCGTTCATTCCGAACCTCGGCTTTTCGATGGTGCTGCAATTGCAGGGCCGCAAGCCGAAGGAAGTGTTGCGCGCGCTGGTGCCGATTCCGGGGCAGTTGGGCCGCTTCATCCGCTTGCCGGGAACGCCGATCCGTTTCGTGCCTATCGAGCAGTTGATCGAGCTGTTCATGGGCACCTTGTTTCCCGATTACCAAATTCTCGAGTCGTCGTGTTTCCGGGTGATCCGCGACAGCGAAATGGAAATCGACGAAGAAGCCGAGGATCTGGTCCGGACCTTCGAATCCGCCCTCAAGAAACGCCGGCGCGGCGTCGTGATCCGGCTGACCTATCACGGCGACATTCCCGAGGATTTGTTCAAGCTCGTCGTCGAGGAGTTGAAGGTCAGCCCCGAGGACGCCATCGCCGTCGACGGCTTGTTGGGGATTGCCGACACCAAGGAACTGATCGTCAGCGAGCGCCCCGATCTGTTGTTCGAGCCGTTCAACGCCCGTTTTCCCGAGCGGGTCCGCGATTTCGGCGGCGACGTGTTCGCG
>JAVJPD010000341.1:0-1944 GCA_040216475.1 Rhodospirillales bacterium | reverse complement strand
TCATCGCCACCGCGGCCATGGTTCACATATTCGAAACGAGCCGCGCGGCGACGCAACCGGCATCCTGAGCGAAACGGCGCGGCGAATCGCGGATCAACACGAAACCTGACAACGACATAAACCGACAACAAAAAGGCTAGCTCATGTTCCGGCGAAACAAAGGTCCAAACGATGGCGAGAACAACGAAGAAGGCGCCGCGCGCGACGATGTCAGCGCACCGCCGTTAAAGCCGTTTTCGCGCAAAGGCTCGCACGCACCCGCACGCCCGCCGGTGCGCACGACGTTTCATCCGGATATCCCGCGCCGGACCGGCGAACCCGCCAGCGCGCCGGTCCGTGCCGAGCGTCTGCGCCCGACCGATACGGAAAGCCGCAAGCTGACGGTGGGGCGGGAAATCTGTCTCAAGGGCGAGATCACGTCGTGCGACAAACTGATCGTCGAGGGCCAGGTCGAGGTCGCGCTGTCGAATGCGCGCGCCATCGAGGTCTCGCCGACGGGCTTGTTCAAGGGCAACGCCGAGGTCGACGAGGCCGACATCAGCGGCCAGTTCGAGGGCGAACTGATCGCGCGCGATAAGCTGATCGTGCGTGCGAGCGGCAAGGTCAGCGGTTCGATCCGCTACGGCCGCATCGTCATCGAGTCGGGCGGCCAGATATCGGGCGACATGCAGGCCCTCGATCCGGGCACGCCGAGACGGGAGGACAAGGCCGAAACATCCAACGCCTGACCCGGCCCCCGGCCTTTCAGATGGCTTTATTCCGCTTTTCCTTTTATCGCCTGTGCGCCGTTCTGCTGATCGGCGTCTTGGCGGCGTGTGCGCAAACCGAAACGCCGACGGTTGCGGCTAACGCGGACGCGAACGCTGCGGTCGAGGCGGGAACCGAATTCCCGACACCGAAGAGGAAGCCGGAGGAACCGCAGGCGCTGCCGACCCTGCACGACATGATCGGACTCGACCGCGAGCAGGTCACGGCGCTGCTCGGCGCGCCGACGTTCCGGCGCTTCGACACGCCGGCCGATCTTTGGCAGTACGGCAACGACGAATGCATTCTGGACCTGTTTCTCTATCGCGTGAAAAACGGCAACGTTTTCAAGGTGACCCACGCCGACGTGCGCCGGGTCAACGGAACGGCGCTGACCAAGGACGCCTGCTTCAAGGGCCTGGTCACCAAGCACACCGGCAAGAAGGCCGGCTGACGGTTACACCGTCGTCTTGCCCTTGAACTTGCAAAGATCGTTCACGACGCAGGCCGGGCAATCGGGCTTGCGGGCCTTGCACACGTAGCGCCCGTGCAGGATCAGCCAATGATGGGCATGGCGCTTGTATTTTTCCGGCGTCGTCTTTTCGAGCTTCTTCTCGACCTCGAGCGGGGTTTTACCGGGCGCGATGCCGATGCGGTTGCCGAGCCGGAAGATGTGCGTATCGACCGCGATGGTCGGCTCGCCGAAGGCGATGTTCAGCACCACGTTCGCGGTCTTGCGCCCGACGCCGGGCAGCGCTTCGAGCGCCTCGCGATCGCGCGGCACCGTCCCGCCGTGTTTCTCGATGAGAAGCCTGCTCAGCTTGATGACGTTCTTGGCCTTCGCGTTAAAAAGCCCGATGGTCTTGATGTAGGATTTTAGCTTGGCCTCGCCGAGCGCCGCCATTTTCTCCGGCGTATCGACGATCTTGAACAGCGCCTCAGTCGCTCGGTTGACGCCGACGTCGGTCGCCTGGGCCGAAAGCACCACCGCGACCAGCAGCGTATAGGGATTGATGTAGTTGAGTTCGCCCTTCGGTTCCGGGTTCGCCTTCTGCAGGCGGCGGTAGAATTCCTCGATATCTTCTTTCTTCATGGGACTTTATGCGATGCCGGGGACAAAAAAGACTGGAACGGAGCCGCCATGATATTAGATTCATCGCAAGCGGGGCCAGCGATAACCCGGCGCCCGTGACATTTAAA
>JAVJPD010000340.1:0-1975 GCA_040216475.1 Rhodospirillales bacterium | reverse complement strand
GGACTTCGCTGAGTTTCTTACGGATCGCCCGTTCGACGTCGACGATGATTTTGTGAAGAATGTCGAACATCAAAGCGCGTTCGCGCTCCGTCAGAATGCGTCCGCCCTCCAGAAACAAATCGGAAATCGTAGCCGCCAGGTTTGTCCGGCCTTCTTTCGATTTTTGCGACGCCAGTTTGAACAATTCTTCCGCATCTAGGATATCCGTCATATTATTCCGTCACCGTTTTTCCAGATAATTCTTTGTCTTTACTTCTGTCTTCGCCATTTTCCGGCACGCCCTTGCCCCGAATTCCGCAAGCGGCACCGACCGATTTCTCCTTATCTAATGGCGTTCTTCGGAGAGCAGATAGCCGACCCCCCGCAACGTATGGATATTAATTGTCGCACCGGCATTCGACAGGCGTTTGCGCAGTCTCGAGATATGCACCTCGACGGTATTCGAAGCGACTTGCTGCTCAAATCCGTAAATTCGATCCTCCAGTACGTCTTTCGGCACGACCCGGCCATGGCGGCGCATCAGTTGTTCCAGAACGCCCATTTCACGCCGGGATATGGTAATCGGCTTGTCGCTCACGCAGACTTCCCGCGCCGTCGTATCGAACGACACGTTACCGGCCGTCAAGGTTACGCCGAGCGTGCCGCCGGGCCGGCGCATCAGGGCCCTGATCCGCGCCACGAGTTCTTCCATCGCGAACGGCTTCAGCATGTAATCGTCGCCGCCGCTGTTCAACCCCCGCACCCGGTCCTCGACGCCGTCGCGGGCCGTCAGGATCAGAACCGGAAGATTGCTGCCTTGTTTACGGAGGCGGCTCAGCAAATCCAAGCCGTCGCCATCGGGCAACCCCAGATCGAGAACCACGACATTGTACTGAATCGTCTGTATGGCCGCCTCGGCCTCGCCGACGGTGTCGAACGAATCGGTCGTAAACCCCTCGGCCGATAGACCCTTTTTGATGAAACTGCTCAAACGTGCGTTGTCTTCGACCAACAGCACTCGCATTTCATTTGCCCCAATTACCCTGTCAGCTTCATCGGCGAAAATGTGCCCGCTGATGTTATACGATTATGTCTGTAATCTTACCCGAAGGCCCATGGGGCTTCAAATGATACTGAAATGAAATAGTCTTTGTTTTACAGATACTTGAAATCAAGACTCTGTCATGAGGCTTTAACATGACTCGCCGTCGAATCCAAGATGACGCCACGTTTCGGCCATAAAATCGGGCAGCGGCGCTTCGATAGCAACCGTTCGTCCGCCCGCCAGCGGCAGGGAAATTTTGCGGGCGTGAAGATGGATTTTCCGGGCGGCCATGACGCCGTCGAGGAAAGCGGCGGCGCCGCCGTATTTTCCGTCGCCCAGGATCGGCGTGCCGATTTCAGCGCAATGGACCCGCAATTGATGCGTCCGGCCGGTCAGGGGTTCGAGCTCGAGCCACGCGGCCCGGCGGCCGGCCCGGTCGACGATGCGATATCGCGTCTTCGCTTCCTTGCCGTCGGCATCGGCCGCTTCCATCCGTTCGCCGGACGGGCGCTTCCCTTTCGTCAATGCCGTGTCGATCTCGCCGCTCGGTTGTTTCGGCACGCCGGCGACGAGCGCCCAATACATCTTATGAACGTCGCGCGTCATGAAAATCTTGGTGAGATAGGATGCCGCGCGGCGGGTCCGGGCCAACACCAAGACTCCGGAGGTGTCCTTGTCGAGGCGGTGAACCAAACGCGGCCGCTCCGTCCCGCCGAAACGCAATGCGTCGAGCATCCCATCGAGGTGGCGACGGGTCTTGCTGCCTCCCTGCACCGCCAACCCCGGCGGCTTGTTGATGACGATGATGTCGTCGTCCTTATACAGCACGGACTCCAGCAACGCCTTGCGGTCGCTATCGCTGACCTCGGGCGGCACCTTGGATTCTGCCCGGGACGGCCGCGTGCCGCCCGGCGCGGAGGAAACCGGGGCCGATGGCGGCCGGCGGCCGTC
>JAVJPD010000339.1:0-1294 GCA_040216475.1 Rhodospirillales bacterium | reverse complement strand
CCGCCGAGATCGACGAAGGCGCCGTAATCGGTGATGTTCTTCACCACGCCCTCGAGCACTTGGCCCTCGGTCAGGTTCGAGATCAACTCGGAACGCGCTTCGGCGCGGGTCTCTTCCAGAACCGCGCGGCGCGATACCACGATGTTGTTGCGGGTGCGGTCCATCTTGAGAATTTGGAACGGTTGCGGCGTGCCCATCAGCGGGTTGATGTCGCGCACCGGACGGATGTCCACCTGGCTGCCCGGCAAAAACGCCACGGCGCCGGCGAGGTCGACGATGAAGCCGCCCTTGACGCGCCCGAAAATAACGCCGTTGACCCGCTCGCCTTTCTTGAAGGCCTGCTCGAGCTCGGCCCAGGCCTCTTCGCGGCGGGCCTTTTCGCGGCTGAGGCGGACGATGCCGTCCTTGTCCTCGAAGCGTTCAACGAAAATATCGATGCGGTCGCCGATCTGCGGCGCGGCCTTCTCGGCCGGCGTCTCGAATTCCTTTACCGGCACGCGGCCCTCGGATTTCAAGCCGACGTCGATCACGACGATGTCGCCGTCAAGAGCGACGACAGTGCCCTTCACGACACGGCCCTCGAACGTTTCCGCTTCGCCTAAAGTTTCGTTGAGAAGATCTGCAAAATTTTCCCCGGTGGTGTATTCCGCTTCACCGGCAGCGGTTTGCAATGCTGCGCTCATTTTATATGTCCTCTATCGTTCGTGTTTCCTGCCAGCCGGTTGTCTCCGGCGGTCTTCCCAGTTGGTTCGATCGTCTAAAACGCAACGCCCCGCCGATGCCGCGAGGCATGCCGCCGGGCCGTTCTGGCTCTTCGGTACGAAGAGAAATCCTCCTTACCCAGAGCGTGTCTGCTTTCGGATATAATCCAATGCCGCGGCAAACACCGCATCGGCATTCAAATCGCTGGTATCGAGGACAAACGCGTCGCCCGCAGGCACCAGCGGCGAGACGTCCCGCCCTGAATCCCGGGCATCGCGCTCTTTCATATCCTGCAAAACGCGGCCATGTATAGCTTCCTCGCCCCGTTCTAGCAACTCCTTAAGGCGGCGCTCGGCCCGGACCTCGACGCTCGCGGTCACGAACAGCTTGGCGTCCGCGTCCGGGCAGACCACCGTGCCGATGTCCCGGCCGTCCAAAACCGCGCCTTTCTTGCCCTCGGGCGGATCGGCGGCGAAGGCCCGCTGGAACGCGAGCAACGCGGCCCGCACCCCCGGAATGGCGGAAACCTTGGACGCCGCGACCGCCACCGTGTCGGTCCTCAGCGCCGGATCGGCGAGATCGGCGGGATCGA
>JAVJPD010000338.1:0-1552 GCA_040216475.1 Rhodospirillales bacterium | reverse complement strand
CATGGGTTGGCTCGGCCTGCTGCTGGCGATGGTCGGCAAGGATGCGATTCACGGCGTCGAACGATATACCTACGGCATTAACGAATTGATCGAGGGCGTGAAATATCTGCCCGTGCTGATCGGCTTGTTCGGATTGACCGAAGCGTTGAACGTACTGAGCAAGCGCCAGGCGACGGCGATTCCGAGCAAGGTCGGGCGCATTATGCCGCCGTTCAGCTATATCGGGCGGTATTGGAAGAGCGCTCTGCGTGCGAGCATGGTCGGTACCGTGATCGGCGCGATCCCGGGCGCCGGCGCCAATATCGCCGCGTATGTTTCCTACACCCTCGGCGAACAGGCGACGGGCCGGAAGTTTTCCGAAGGCGATCTGGAAGGCGTCGTATGCTCGGAAGTGTCGAACAATGCCTGTTGCGGCGGCGCGCTGCTGCCGACGACGACGCTCGGCATTCCCGGCAACAGTTCAACGGCCATCATCATCGCGGCTCTGTCGCTGCACGGCGTCATTCTGGGACCGAACATCAATAACGATCATCCCGGCTTCATGTATTTTCTGTACGCCGCATTGTTGATGGCGAACGTTTTCATGTATGTCACCGCATTCGGCCTGATCCGTCCGAGCATTTACCTGCTCGGTATGCCCGCGGGCGTCGTGATGCCGATCGTTATGATGTTGTGCCTGGTCGGCACCTTCGCGGCCGCATATTCGCTGTTCGACGTGTTCGTCATGTTCATATCGGGGGTGATCGGCTACGCCCTGTTACGCCATCAATATCCATTCGCGCCGTTGATATTGGGGATCATCCTCGGGCCCATGGCCGATGAAAATCTGCGGCGCATGATATGGGTTTATGACGGCAAGTTCGAGCAGCTCATGTACCGTCCGCTCGGCGATATCTTGATTATCGCCGTAATTTGGTCTTTCTATTACGGCATCCGCCGTTCGCGCCGCGAAAGTAAACGTATCGCTCTTGAGCGATCGCTATAACGGCGTTAGTCATTTTTGGCAGGTATGATCGGCGCATGCCATGGCGCACATGGCGTGCTTCTTTTGACGCGTAAGAAAGGGAAGAGAATGGCAGAAATCAAGAAAGTTGGATTCATCGGAATCGGCCGCATGGGATATCCGATGGCGGGGCATATCGCGAAAGCCGGCTTCGAGATGATCGTCGCCGACACCAACAAGGAGATGGTCGATAAATTCGTGAAGGAGCACGGTGCTTCGGCACCGAAAACGTTGGCGGAATTGGCCAAGGCCGCCGACGTCGTCATCACGATGTTGCCGACCAGCAAGATCGTCCGGGCGGTCATCCTGGGCGACGGCAAGAGCGATTGCGTCGCCGCCGGTCTGGAGAAAGGGAAGATCGTGATCGACTCCAGTACGTCCGATCCCGTCGATACGCGCTCGCTGGGCGAGGAGCTCGCCAAGCGCGGCATCGACATGCTCGATGCTCCGGTCGCCGGCGGCGTGGTGTTCGCGACCGACGGCTCGCTCGACATCACCGTCGGCGGCGATGCCAAGCTGGTCGAGAAATGCCGCCCGTTGTTCGACGCC
>JAVJPD010000337.1:0-1903 GCA_040216475.1 Rhodospirillales bacterium | reverse complement strand
CATGGCCGGTGATGACCTGCGGGCCTTCCTGGAACGGTGTGCCGGAGTCGGCAAGGAAGTCGAAGGCGAGTCCCTTATGGACATCATCGAATTTACTCACGACGGGCAGGTTGAAGCGGAGAAGTCCATAAACAAGGCAGTGCTTGGCCGCTTCCAGGCGCTGCCAGAGGATGATGTTTTCGGGGACGTTCAGGTCGGGAATGGTCCTGTTCAATCGGCAGGCACGGCAAAACGTGTCCGGGCCGTCGGCCGGCACCAGCCAGTTGCAGGCGCCGTAAGCGGCGTTGGCGCAGAAGCGGAACAGGCCTTCACCGGGCGCGGCCAGGGCATGCCATAGGTCGCCGCCCCTGGGTTCCAGCGCGCTCAACATCGTTCGTTCGGGCAGATAACCTAGAATGCGCGCGCAGCGCTCGCATTGGGTGTTTTCGAAGTAGAGCACCTGGCCGCAGTGCTGGCAGTCGAACAGTTTCACGGGGAGTCCTTGCGGGTCGAATGAAAAGGCGGCGCCTCGAAAACGATCGGACACCGGTGCCTAAAACAAAAAACGGCGGTCGACTATATGTGGAGCTTGGGTGCCCGATTTGCAATCATCGCTCTTACTCCGCCGCTTTCGGCGGCGGCGCCGCAGAATTCGAAATATTCGGCGCGCTTGGCGTTATCGCGCCCTCGCCCATCTGTTCGAGCACTTCCTGGGCCTCGGCGGCTTCCTGCTGGCGTTTCCACATGGCGGCGTATTCGCCGTTCCGGGCGAGCAGGTCGGCGTGCCGGCCGCGCTCGACGATCTCGCCCTCGCGCAGCACGATGATTTCATCCGCGCTCACCACGGTCGACAGCCGGTGCGCGATCACCAGCGTGGTGTGATCGGCCGAGACCTGATCGAGGGACGCCTGGATTTCGCGCTCGGTATGGGTGTCGAGCGCCGAGGTGGCTTCGTCGAACAGCAGGATCGAAGGAGATTTCAAAATCGTGCGGGCGATGGCGACGCGCTGCTTCTCGCCCCCGGATAATTTCAATCCGCGCTCGCCGACGACGCTTTGATAGCCGTCGGGCAGGGTCATGATGAAATCATGGATGCGCGCCATGCGCGCGGCTTCCTCGTCCCGCGCCGGAGTCACGTCCGGTTTCCCATAAGCGATGTTGTAATAGATCGTGTCGTTGAACAGCACCGTGTCCTGCGGCACGATGCCGATGGCGGCGCGCAGCGAACTTTGCGTGATCTCGCGGATGTCCTGGCCGTCGATCCGAACCGCGCCGCCGTTGACGTCGTAGAAACGAAACAGAATGCGCGAGATCGTCGACTTGCCCGAACCCGACGGTCCGACGATGGCGACCTTTTTGCCGGGCGGCACCTGGAAGGAGACGTTCTTGAGCACCGGGCGGCGCGGATCGTAGCTGAAGGAAACGTTATCGAACGCGACCTCGCCGCCGCGCACCTCAAGCGCCTTGGCATCGGGTTTGTCCGTGACCTCGCGTTTTTCGTCGAGCAGCCTGAACATGCTTTCGATGTCGATCAGGGATTGCTTGATCTCGCGGTACACCATGCCGAGGAAGCTGAGCGGGATGTAAAGCTGGATCAGGTAGGCGTTGACCAGCACGAAGTCGCCGACGGTCATGGCGCCGTTGCGCACGCCGTATCCGGCCATGATCATGACGACGGTCAGGCCGACCGAGATGATGACGCCCTGGCCGATGTTGAGCAACGAGAGGGTCGTCTTGCTTTTGACCGAGGCGCGCTCGTAAACCTTGAGAGATTCGTCGTAGCGCCGGTGTTCGTGCGCCTCGTTGCCGAAATACTTGACGGTTTCGTAGTTGAGCAGGCTATCGACGGCCTGGCTGTTGGCCTCCGAATCCGCGTCGTTCATGACCCGGCGGAACTTGATGCGCCATTCGGTGACGGCAAAGG